>JBFYZE010000423.1:0-16542 GCA_041309665.1 Gemmatimonadales bacterium
CGGCGGCGTGCTGGGCCGCGAACGCCTCGTGGTAGGGGACCGCCGTGAGCGTTCTGTCTTCGGCGCGGCGCACCAGCGTGTAGAGGCTCGCGAGGGCCGGGTTCGTCGCCGCGGAGGCCTCGAACTCCTCCTTGGTCATGTCCGCCGGGTAGAGGTTCGAGCCGGCAGGCTTGGCTCCCACCCCCGCGATGAACGGCTCATTGTCCCGCATCCGGTCCCAGGGACCGTAGTTGATCTCCACGAAGCGCCGGGCCGCCGCGTCCTCCCCCGCCAGGGCCAGCGCCGCCGCCTCGTCTCCGTACGTCTGGGCCCAGAAGACCTCGTCCATGGGCTCCACCGCCTCGATGAGGAGGCGGACGACCTGCCTGTCGTTCTCCGACAGGTGGGACAGGTCGGCGGTGAGGGGGACGGTGGCGTACTCGTCCACGAGCGCTTGCATGGAGGAGACCTCGGGCTCGGGTACTTCGGCCGGGGCACAGGCCGCCGCGGCGAGAGCCAGGGACAGGGCGATGGGGGCGCGGTCGGGGCGGACCATGACGGGGCTCCTGGGATCGGTCGGGGGCGCCGGGCCGGATCGTGGTCCGGTGCCGGCCCAGAAGAATGAAGGGAGGCGGTCGCGGTCGCCAGTTGTTACGACATGCACATGCATGTATGATTGACCATGCGCACGACCATCGAGCTGAAGGACGAGCACCGGGCAAGGCTCCTCGAGCTCGCCGCCCGCCGACGGGAGAAGGGGTTCTCGGGGATCGTGGCCGAGGCGGTGGAGGCCTACCTCCGGGCCCTGGACTCGGATGCGTCCGCTCGCGAAGAGGCTCTGAAGCAGCGTGCCTCCTTTTCCGCCGACGAGGCCGAGCGCCTGAGGGCGCACGCTGCTACGCTCCGGGAGTCGTGGCGGTGATCATCGCCGACACTGACGTGCTCATCGACTTCCTCGCGGGGCAGGAGCCTGCGGCGGCACGCATCGCGCTGGAGCTAGAGCAGGGGGATCTGCACACCACCGCCGTGACGCGCTTCGAGATGCTCGCCGGCGCCCGGACCGACCGGCAGCGCAGGGGAATCCTGAAGCTCCTCGCCGCCCTCGCCACGCTCCCTCTGGATGCCGCAGCGGCGGATCGCGCGGCTACGGTTCGCCGCGACGTGGAGAAACGGGGCGCCCCCATCGGGATGGCCGACAGCTTCATCGCCGGGATCGTCCTGGAGGCGGGGGGGCTGCTCCTGACCCGCAACCGCGCCCACTTCGAGCGGGTGGAGGAGCTGGCGCTGGGTCGGCTGGCGTAGGGGAGGGCGGCCACTCCGGCGGTGGGCCTCTGCGTCCGGGCCCTCGCGTCCCGACCGCAGCCCGCGCCCCGCTGCAACCTTTCCACGCATCTTGTCGTCTGACTTGATATCAGGTCATTCGACAACAGGAGCGCGACGTGACGGCCCGAGCCGACCTCCTCCAGGGGAGCCTCGACCTCCTCATCCTCCGGACGCTGGACCTCGGGCCTCTCCACGGATGGGCCATCTCCAAGCGCATCCAGCTCCTCTCCCGGGGCGTCCTGGAGGTGAACCAGGGATCGCTCTATCCCGCCCTCTACCGGCTCCGGGATCGGGGGCTGGTGGAGTCGGAGTACGGGGAGTCGGAAGAGGGGCGCCGTGTGAAGGTCTACACGCTGACCAGGAAGGGACGGCAGGCGCTCGGGCGCGAGCGGGAGAGCTGGCGGGTGTTCTCCGGCGCCGTGGAGGCGATCCTCGGGACGCAGTGACGCACGGGAGGCGGCGATGGGCGGATGGCGTTGGATGGCGCGGCGGCTCCAGATCCTCCTGGGGAAGGAAGGCGCCGAGCGGGAGATGGACGAGGAGATCCGTGAGCACATCGAGCGCGAGACCGAGCTGAACCGGTCCGCGGGGATGAGCCCCGAGGAGGCGAGGCGCCGGGCTCTGGTGGCGTTCGGCGGGGTGGAGCTGCACAAGGAGCAGGTGCGGGACGTGCGCGGGGTGCGGCTTCTCGACGACTTCATCCAGGATGCGCGCGTGGCGCTCCGGGGCTTCCTCAAGGAGCCGTCGTTCACGCTGGCCGTGCTCCTCACGCTGGGGCTGGGGATCGGCGGGAACGTGGCCATGTTCGCCATCCTCCAGGGCTCGCTCTTCCATGCCCTTCCGTATCCTCGGGCGGATCGCCTCGTCGTGGGGCGGGTGACGTGGAACGGCGAGATCGGGCAGACGGTCTCCGGGCCCGACTACTTCGACTACGTGGACCGGAGCACCTCGTTCGAGGCGCTGGGGGCGTTCACCCCCTTCGAGCTGCGGGGGACGCTCACCGGCCTTGGCGAGCCGGAGCGTGCGAAGACGATGGTGGCGTCCGGCGACTACTTCGAGGCGCTGGGGGTGCGCCCTGCCCTGGGCCGGACGTTCAACGCCGAGGAGGCGGTGCTGGGTGGGCCGCAGGTCATCGTCATCTCCCACGGTCTCTGGGAGCGCCGCTTCGGGAGTGATCCGGCGATCCTGGGGCGCACTGCCACTTTCAACGGGACGCCGTACACCATCATCGGGGTCATGCCTGCCGGGTTCCGCCTGATGCTCGACACCGACGCCTGGCTTCCCATGCAGCGCGGGGGTGGGTGGGCCCAGGCCCGGCAGTTCCACAACTTCGTCCTCGTGGGGCGGCTGGCCGAAGGGGTCACCGTGGCGCGGGCGCAGGAGGAGGTGGACCGCATCAGCGCGAGCCTCGCCGAGACCTACCCCGACACCAACCGGAACAAGGGGCTGGCGCTCACCCCGATGCGCGAGGCGCTCCTGGAAGGCTACCGGACCACGCTGCTCACGCTCATGGGCGCGGTGGCGGTGCTCCTCCTCATCGCGTGCGGCAACGTGGCCGGGCTCCTCCTGGCCCGGGGAAGCGCCCGGCAGAGCGAACTGGCCGTGCGCGCGGTGATGGGCGCCGGGCGGGGGCGCTTGGGACGGCAGCTCCTCACGGAGAGCGCGCTGCTCGCGATGGGCGCGGCCGTGGTGGGGCTGGCGCTGGCGTCGTGGATCCAACGGGGCGTCCTCGCGTTCGTGGCGCTGGAGCGCCTGGGCCCGGTGGAGCCGGAGCTGTCGCCGGCCGTCGTGGGCTTCGCGCTGGCCCTGGCCGGGTTCAGCGTCCTCTTGTTCGGCGCGCTCCCCGCCGTGCGCACGGCCCGGGCGGATCCCGCCGCAGGGCTGGGGAGCGGGATGCGCACCGCGGGGAGCAGGGCAGGTACGCGCTTCCGGAGCGCCCTGGTGGTGGGGCAGGTGGCCCTCACGGCGGTGCTGCTCGTTTCGGCGGGGCTCCTGCTCCGCAGCTTCGACGAGCTACGGCGCGTGGATATGGGTTTCGATCCTTCCGACCTGCTCACCGCCTCGGTGCAGGTGGGGGATGCCGAGTTCCCCGACCTACCGTCGCGGGTCGCCTTCTTCCGGACGCTGATGGAGCGCATCCGCTCCATCCCCGGCGTGGAGGGAGCGGGGATGATCGACCGGATCCCGGTGAGGATGTCGGGTGGGAACGTGCGCGTGGACCTCCCCGAGCGCTTCGGGATGTCCGGCGTGTTCGGGCAGCTCGCCTACCAGCGCTCGGTGCTCCCCGGGTACTTCGGGGCCATGGGAATCCCCCTGGTGGCCGGGCGCGACGTGGCCTGGACCGACGACGCGGGCACGCCGAGGGCGATCGTGCTCAGCTCCGCGCTGGCCACGGCGATCTTCGGGAGCGACGACCCCCTGGGGCGCACCGTCGGCATCGACGCGGGCGGGGACGAGCCCGTGGTCCTCGAGGTGGTGGGTGTCGTGGGCGACGTGGTCGTCGGCCACCCCGCGAACGGGACCGAGTACGCCATGTACACGCCCTACACCCAGCGCGCCGGGACCCTCCTGGGCCTCGCAGTGAGAGCCCGGGGTGACATGGGCGCCGTCTCATCCGCGGTCCGACAAGCGCTCCGGGAGATGGACCCCAACGTGCCGCTGGCGGAGGTGGGCACCCTCGAGGGGGAGGTCGCCCGGGTCCTGTCCAGCAACCGGTCCATCGCCGTGGTGCTCGCCCTCTTCGCGGCGACGGCGCTCCTCCTCGCGGCCGTGGGCCTGTACGGCGTGCTGGCGTACCAGGTGGCGCGCAGGCAGCACGAGATCGGGATCCGCATCGCCCTCGGCGCCCGGCTCGGGACGGTGGTGTCGTCGGTGGTGTGGGGTGGCGTGCGGCTCGTTGCGCTGGGCCTGGTGCTGGGAATCCCCCTGGCCTGGTGGGCCTCGCGGCTGGTTCGGGAGATGCTCTACGGCGTGGAGATCTCCGACGCGACGACGTATGGCGCCGTGGCGTTCTTCCTGGCGGCGGTGGCCACCGCGGCGTGCCTCGTACCGGGGCTACGCGCGGCGCGGGTGGACCCGGTGGAGGCGTTTCGGAGGGAGTAGGGAGGGGGGGCGGCCCACGAGGCCGGGGGGCTTGCTGCCCCCCGGGCGCGTCGCGCCTCCATCCCCTATCTTCGCCCCATGACTACCAAGCCTCCGGTCCGCACGGGCCTCGACCGTCTCATCTCCGGCGAAGCCGGCGCCCACCTGAAGGGCGCCGCCGCCGGGCTCATCATGCACCCCGCTTCCGTCACCGCCGACCTGGTGCCGTCCGTGGACGCGCTCCTCGCCGCGGGCTTCCACCTGCGCTCCCTCTTCGGGCCCCAACACGGGGCGCGGGGGGAGAAGCAGGACAACATGATCGAGTCGGGTCACTACGCCGACCCGCGCACGGGGCTCCCGGTGCACTCGCTCTACAGCGAGGTCCGCAAGCCCACGCCGGACATGATGGCGGGCCTCGACGTGCTCTTCTACGACCTCCAGGACGTGGGCGTGCGCGTCTACACCTTCTCCTGGACGCTGGCGCTGGCCATGGAGGCGTGCGCCGAGGCCGGGGTGAAGATGGTGGTCCTGGACCGCCCCAATCCGGTTGGCGGGCTGGTGCGGGAAGGGACCGTGCTCCAGCCCGGCTACGAGTCCTTCGTGGGGCTCCACCCCGAGCCGCTCCGCCACGGGTTCACCATGGGTGAGCTGGCCCGTTGGCTGAAGGCCGAGCGCGGGATCGCGTGCGACCTCGAGGTGATCCCCATGGACGGGTGGCGCCGGGACATGTTCTGGGAGGACACGGGGCTACCGTATGTGCTGCCCAGTCCCAACCTGCCCACGCCTGACTCGTGCGTCGTCTACCCGGGGATGGTGCTGGTGGAGGGTACGCTGCTGTCCGAGGGCAGGGGAACCACCAAGCCCTTCGAGCTCATCGGCGCGCCCTATCTGGATCCCAACGCCCTGGTGGAGGCCATCGCCCCCGAGGACGTCGCGGGCGCCCGCCTGAGGCCATGCTGGTTCGAGCCCACCTTCCAGAAGCACATGGAGACGCTCTGCGGCGGCGTGCAGGTCCACGTCACGGACCGGAGCGTCTTCCGTTCGGTGCGCACGGCGGTGGCGCTCTTCCGTGCGTGCAGGGACGTCGCCCCCGACCAGTTCGACTGGCGGCCGCCGCCCTACGAGTACGAGGAGCGGCTCATGCCCATCGACATTCTCTGGGGCGGGCCGGGGCTCCGTGAGGGGATCGACGCCGGGCGCTCGGTGGCGGATATCATGCGCGACGTGGACGGGGAGTGCGCGGCGTTCGGCCGAGAGGTGGAGGGGGTGCTGCTGTACTGAGGGTGCGCGCGGGCTCTGACGAGCCGAGCGCCTACCTGCACATCGGGTCCTGGCTCGGGTCCACCGAGATCTGCATCTCCAGGATCTCGCCCGGGTCCACCGACAGCGGTTCGGTGACGCAGCGCACGCCCCCGATGAGGTCGAACTCGAGGCGCATCGCGTCGGTGAAGGTCCACGGGATTGTGAACGTGGCCTCGGACTTCCCCGTCACCATACCGAGGCGCTCGCGGCGCGCGTCCCTCACCACGGTCCACACGGACGCGTCGTTGAAGTTGAGATTCACCACCCGGATCTTGACCTCGTTCGCCTCGCCCTGAGCCTCGCCGAAGGGGTTGGCGGAGCCGGGCTTGCCGCCGGCGGAGGCACACCCGGCGACGGCCAGCATCAGCCCTGCGGCGGCGAGGGTCCGGACGAGGCGGCGTCGGCGGCCGTGGTGTGCGCTCACGATTTTCCTGAGTAGCAGGGGGTCATGTCGATCTGGGTCGGGATGCGCACCCACACCCGGTCGCCCGGATCCACGGGCATGCCCCGGACCCGGCAGTCCCCGCCTCCGATGAGGTGGATGTCGAATTCCATGGAAAGGGAGAAGTTCCACCGCACGGTGAAGCGCTTCTCCGTCTTGCCGGTCACCTCACCAAGCCGGAACCGCTCGCTGCCCCGGTAGGCGTGGATGGTGGCATCGCCGAAGTTCTGGTTGTCCACCAGGACCTGGACGCTCCCGTCGCCCCCCCGCGATCCGGCGGGGGCGAAGGGATTGCGGGCCGTCCCCTTCGCGAGGCCGCACCCCGCCAGCGTCAGCGCAAGGACGGCGGTCATGGCCAGGCGCAGTGCGAGGGGTGGGACCATCAGGGGCTTCTCCGGGTTGTGGACGCTACGGGAGAATACCCGCCGTGGCCCCTTTCGGTGCCACGGCGAGGGCCCCCGCCACTCCATCATACGCCGGATCCCCGCGATCCTCACAGGTGCCGCGGGGCCGCGGCCCGGGGATCAGGCAGCTCCGGGCCACGTCGAAGCCCGCGGCGGATGATGGGTGCCTCCCTGTGGTTGCCTGCACAGCCTCGTGATTGCATGGTGTCCATTCCCGTCGTGGGTCGCCGTGACGTCTCGAGACACGGCGGCGTGACACGATCCATGGGGGCGGACCCGGTCGCCCCCGACCGCACCCCGTGAAAGGCTGCACGAAGCATGGCGGCATCCCAGGCTCCACGAGCGATCCCGCCCGGGGACGGAGCCAGGAGACTCTCCCTGGAGACCGCCCGGCTGCTCGTCACCGCCCTGACCCGGGACGCCCTCCAGGCCTGGCTGGATGGTGACGTGGAGCGCCTGCGTGCCGAGACGGGGGCGCTCTTCCGGGCTCCACTTGCATGCCCGCCCCTCTTCTTGGACGACCTCCCCCGCTTCCGGGACCGGATGGCTGAGCGGCCCCACGACCTCGGGTGGTGGGCCTGGCTGGCGTCGCGCCGGGACGACGCGCGCGCGGTGGGGGTGTGTGGGCTGGGAGGGTACCCGGACGCGGAAGGGGCTGTCGAGCTCGGCTACTCGGTTTACCCGGAGGCGGAGGGGCAGGGGTACGCCACCGAGGCCTCGCGCGCGGTGTTGTCGTGGGCCCTGGCCCAGCCCGGTGTGGTGAGGGCCCGGGCGACCGTGCCCACCTGGAACGGCCCTTCGGTGGGCGTGGCCCGCAAGCTGGGGATGGTGGTGGTGGCCACCCGTGAGCACCCGGAAGTGGGTGAGGTCACGGTGTACGAGACCCCGCCCCGTGCCGCTCCCACGGACGGCCCGGGATGGCCCGACCGGGTGCACGCCGCGCTCAGGGCCGCGGGGGTGAGCGTGGTGGCGTACGTCCCGGACGCGGGACACGCCCGCCTCATCGGGCTCTGCCACGCCGATCCGGCGATCCGCGCCGTGCCCCTGACATCCGAGGAGGAGGGTGTCGGGCTTGCGGCGGGGGCGTGGCTGGGGGGTGCCCGCACCGCGCTCCTCATGCAGTCCTCCGGCGTCGGCAACCTCATGAACGCTCTGGGGATGGCGCGGGAGTGCGGATTCCCCGTGGTGATCCTGGTGACCATGCGCGGCGAGGAGGAGGAGACCAACCCGTGGCAGGTGCCCGTGGGGAGCACGGCGGCGGCGCTCCTCGGCGAGATGGGCGTGCACGTGGTGCGCGCCGACGTGCCCGACGCGGTACCCCTCGCGGTATCGGCGGCGCTGGATCGGTGCTGGGCGGCCGAGAGCATGGAAGCGGTGCTCATCGGCCAGCGCGTCATCGGCGTGAAGCGCTTCGTGGAGGGGGCCCGGTGAGTCCCGCGTCGGACAGCGTCATGCCGGCGCATCCAGCGCCCTCCGCGTCCAAGCTCCACCGCCGCGAGGTGGTGGCGGCGCTCCTGGCCGGGCGTGGAGACCTGCTCGTGGTGGCCGGGCTCGGCGCGTCCGCGTGGGACTGCGCCGCCGCCGGCGACCACCCCCTCACCTTCCCGCTGTGGGGCGGCATGGGGCTCGCCGTCATGACCGGGCTGGGGCTGGCCCTCGCCCGTCCGGACCGGCGCGTCGTCGTCGTCACCGGGGACGGTGAGGTGCTCATGGGGCTCGGCTCCCTGGCCACGGTGGCGGTGCAGGCGCCCGCGAACCTGTCCATCGTCGTGCTCGACAACGAGCGCTACGGCGAGACGGGTATGCAGCCCACCCACACCGCCCATGGCGTGGATCTCGCCGGGGTCGCGAAGGCGTGCGGGTTCCCCTCGGTTTCGACGCTCACGGAAGCTCGGGATCTCGCCGGGCTGCGAGATGCCGTCCACCACGCCCCAGGGCCCCTCTTCGCCGTCATGAAGGTGGTGGCCGAGACTCCCCCGCTCGTGCTGCCGCCCCGAGACGGCTCGCTGCTCAAGAACCGGTTCCGCGACGCCCTCGCCGGCGCCCCGCGGCCCCCCGGGGCCCCTCAGCGGAGCCAGAGATACGCCACGTAGGCAAGGCCCAGGGCGTACAGAGTGCCGAAGACCTCCTTGTTGTAGCGGGCGAGCCACTCGGGAAGGAAGATGTCGAAGTTGGCCCTTCGATCCTCCGTGTAGCGTGCCGCGATCGGGGTGAGCGGGCAGTGCATGCCGTTCATCAGGAGGATCGCCACCTCGACCAGCACCACGCCGCAGAGGACCGTCGCAGCCACGACCCGCTCCTGCAATCCCAGGACGGGGATCGCCACGACGCATGCGGCGAAGAACGCCCAGACGACCGTGTGGAGGAGCTTCACGGCGAGAAGGCGACGCGCGGGCGAAAGGGTCACACGTTTCTCCGGGGGGAGGTCGAGCGAGCCGCCATGGCGGCGGTGGGGTGGTTGTTCGGGGCGCGGGATCAGGGGATCACCGGAAGGCCCAGCGCGGCGGCGTTCGCGCGGATCCGGTCGTCCAGGGAGACCACGACCAATGCCGCCATCGCCTCCCGGAACACCATCGCCGTGGCGAGATGAAGGGCGTCGGGCGTCCGCACGGGCTCGACAGGGAAGCTGCCTCGGGCACGCGTGAGGACCCTGCCCGACATCTCCAGGACGGCCCACGTCGCCACCGCCTCGTCCAGGAGCCGTAGCGCCGCGAGTTCGTCGCCGCGGCCGACGCACCCCGATGCCACGCCACGAGCCAGTGTCCGGGCGCACTCCACCTGCGTGAGCGTGGAGGACACCACCCGCTCCGAGTGCGCCAGAGCACGACGCACCTCCTCACCCCGCCGCTCGCCCAGAAGCCAGGCGACGACCGCGCTGCTCTCGGCGTAGGCGATCACCGCTCGGCGCGCTCCTCGGCCAGGAGCTGGGCTGCGGTCCCCTCGGGTACCCTCAGCGGGGATGGGACGTACGCGCCCGGATCGTGCGGCTCGCCGATGAGAAGCCCGCCCCCCTCCGACAGGCGGCGGAAGGCGCGGTCCAGGGGCGATTCCGGGGAGGCACCCGACCCGGGCGCGCGGAACTCGGCCACGACGCGCCCACGGTCGGTGACGAGGACCACCTCGCCGCCTTGGACGTCACGGAGGTAGTGGCTCAGGCGAGCCTTCAGTTCGCGGATTCCGACGGCTTTCATGATGAGAATGTAGTCTCATGAGACTACATTCCACAAGCCATCCTCTCAGGTCGTCTAGCCCCGTGGTCCGATCCCGAGCACCCTGAACCCTTCGCGCTCGGCGGCCGCCCCCAATCGTGCGTCGAAGCAGACCAGGTCGCTGGACGCTGGCGCTCCCGCCCACTCCAGCGCGGCGGCCAACTGAAGCGCATCGGCTGACCGCAGCGGGTGGAGCCTCAGCACGCGCAACGCCTGGACCCGCAGCGCCTCCCCCGGGAGGATCTCGTGCCACCCCGCCCGGAGGAGGTCGAGTGTGGCGAGAGCGTCGCGCTCCACGCCTTCGGGGAGCACCCCCTCACGGCGGAGGCGAGCGACGGCGGAAGCGCACGCCACGGGCGTGCTCCACCACACCACCACGTCCGGGTCCTCCGCCAGGAGCTGAAGTGCGCGGGCGGACAAGGGTTGCTCGACGAGGAGTGGGACCACCGCGGAGGCGTCCCAGAAGCGCATCAACGCCCGCCTTCGCGCTCCTCGAGGAGCGCAGCCAGCGAACTTCCCGCGGGGTCGGCCATCGGTCGCGCCTCGTCTCCGGCACGCGCCAGAAGCTCGGCGACGGCCCCGGGGCGGGAGGGAGGGCACAGCCGTCCCTCCCGGATGAGAAGCGCCACCCGGCCGGCCGGCTCCCGGGAGGGGTCGAGCCCGCTGAGGCGCGCCACCGGACGCCCCCGCTCCGTCACGATGACCTCTTCGCCGCTCTTCACGGCGTCAACGTACCGGCTGAGGTGGGCCTTCAGGATGCTGATCGAGGCCTTCTTCATGAACGGACTACAATAGTCCATTCATTATGGTCAAGAAGGTCGATTCATCCCCGTGCCTTCCACGCCGCCAGCACCGCCGCCTCCTTCTCGGGCTTGAGCCCGGTGCGGATCGCCGGCGCATCGGCGGGCCGACCCTTCCACCAGACCAGCGTGTCCCGGGCCGTGTCCGCCAGCGGCCGGAAGTCGAGGCCGGCGGCGATGGCCTTGGAGCAGTCCCAATCGGAGAACCCGCGATTCTCCGGCTCGGGGTAGACCCAGCACGGCATCTCCATCCAGCCCCCGACCTTCTGCTCGCGGAGGATGTCGACGGGGACCCAGCAGAACTTCAACTCCGAGGACGTGACGGCGCGGATCCCGTGGAGCATCTCGGCCATGGTCATGGTCGAGCGCGGGCCCACGGCGTTGTAGGTGCCCGACGCCTCCTGCTCCACCATGTGCACGAGGAACTTCCCGAGGTCGCGGACGTCCACGATCTGCACGTGATCGGTGCCGTCCCCGGGGGCGACGATCTCGCCGCCGCGGTCGATGCGCACCGGCCAGTAGGTGAAGCGGTCGCTGTTGTCGCCGGGTCCCACGATCAGGCCGGGGCGCACCACGAGCCCCCGGTCGCCAAAGGTCGCGTGCACGATGCGCTCCGCCTCGGCCTTGTTGGGTCCGAAGGCCTCGCCCATGGGGGCGTTGCGGGCGATGACGTCCTCGTAGTCGGCGTGGCTGAAGACCGCGCCGTCCTCCTTCTGCCCGATGATGCTGTTGTCGGTGTGCGCCGAGATGCTGGACACGAAGAGGTAGCGGCCCACCGAGTCCTTGAGCGCCGCGGCGGAGTCCCGCACCCAGGCCGCGACATTCGCGGAGGTGTCCAGGACCGCGTCCCAGCGCCGCCCCTGCAGGGCGGCCAGGTCGCCGGTGGCGCGATCGCCCTGGAGCTTCTCGGCCTGGGGGAAGAGCTGGGGGTTGGTCCGGCCCCGGTTGAACAGCGTCACCTTGTGGCCCCGGGCCATGGCGTACTCCACCTCGGCGGGGCCGAGGAACCCGGTGCCGCCCAGCAGGAGGATGCTCAGGGAGCGGGAGGCGCGAGGGATGGCCTGGATCTCGGCGCGCGCGCTCCCGCCCACTGGCCGTCCTCCCAGCCCCATCCCCACCCCTGCCGCTGCCGCCGTCGCCAGGAACTCCCGCCGGTTCTTCATGGTTCTCGTACCTCGGTCTTGTGGTGGTGCGAACTCGGACGCGTGCGCCTCGCTACGACGCCGGCCTGCGGATGATCGGTAGCCTGACCTGCGACGGATGTTCCCGCGAGTGGTGGATCACGTTGTTCGCCACCACCCCGGTGGTCTCGTCCCACCCGTTGCCGCCGGTGTTCATGTTGCGCATGAAGCGCGGGAAGTTGGAGCTGGACACCTCGATACGGATGCTGTGCCCGGGGGCGAACCAGTTGCTCGTGGACAGGGGGGAGAGCTCGATCTCGTACGTCTCCCCGGGCTCCATGAAGACCTCCTTTTCGTACCCCTCCCGGTAGCGGGCGCGCTGGATCGTCTCGTCCAGGTTGTACGCGGTGCCGTCGGGAGCGACGTCGATGAGCTTCACGGTGAAGTCGGTGTCCTTCGCGTCCGACGACACGTGCAGCGTGATCCCGATGGTGCCGGTGACCTCCACGCCTTCGGGGAACGGGTCGGAGGTGTAGACCAGGATGTCCTGGCGCTCCTCCATCTCCCGCTGGTCCCAGGCGCCTCCCTGCACCGCGTTCCCCGTGCAGCACACGTTGCCGCCGTGGGATCGGACAGGGTTCATGGGGTCGTAAGCGAACCGGTCGGGGTTGTCGGCGGAAGGGGGCCGGGTGGTCAGCTTGCCGTCGCCGTGGAGCGTGTTGGCGTTGCCGCCCGAGTCCAGGTAGTACGTGACCGCCCGCGCTTCGGGGGGCGGCCACGAGTCGGCGCTCTTCCACTGGTTGGAGCCCATGGTGTAGTACCGCACCCGGGGGAGCGTGTCGAGGAGCCCGCTGTCCTGCTCCTTCAGGAAGTGGTCGAACCACCCGTACACCAGCGCGTCGTAGTCCCAGCGCGCGTCGCCCATGCTCCGCTCCCCGACGATGGTGTTCTCGGTGGCGCGGGTGTACGCGCAGTGCAGCGTGGGCGCGATGACGGCGTATTGATTGGCTCTGGCCTCCTCGCTCTCGGCGTTCTTCAGCACGTGGTTGAAGAGCGCCAGGTTCGGCCCCGTGGACACGTCGTACCAGGACATGAACCAGATGGCCGGCTTGTCGAAGGGCATGTCGTCGTGGTAGAGCCCCCCCTGGTACCACTTCGGGTCGTTGGGCTTCCGCTTGATCATGTCCTCGAATGGGCCCGTGTTGCCCTGCGCGTTCCGGAGGATGCCCACGGGCGGCAGGTGCTCGAGCCCCTTGGACCAGTCTACCGGGGGCATCTCCGGCGCCAGGTCGAAGTACCGCGACACCTGCGCGAGCTGCTCCGGGGTCAGGTTGTCGGGGAACGTGGGCCGGATCCCGGTCTGCACGCCGTAGAGCCAGGCGAAGAAGAGCATCTGCTCGGCGCCGCCCCGGTACCAGTTCCCCTGCTCGTGCCAGTCGCCGATGCGTCCCACGCCGGCGCCGAAGCCCTGCGCGACGAGGGTCGCGTGGGCGGGGTGGTCGAGCGACGCCACCGCCATCTGCCACTCGGCGGTGGAGGAGCACCCAAGCGTTCCCACCTTGCCGTTCGACCAGGGCTGGGACGCCATCCACGCGAACGCGTCCTCCCCGTCGGTGAGCGGGGTGCCCAGGATGTCCCACTCCCCCTCGGAGAAGAAGCGGCCCCGCTCGTTCATTACCACGTAGGCGTATCCCCGCTGCACCGCGGCCCACGCCGAGCGGTAGGTGCCGACGCTGAACTGGCCGTCCCGCCATGAGTTGAAGTTGTAGGGCGTGCGGGAGAAGATGACCGGGAACGGCCCGGGGCCCTCGGGCCGGAACACGTCGGCGGCCATGCGCACCCCATCGCGCATCGGCACCATCACCTTCAACTCCACCACGGCGTTGGCTTCCACCATGGCCTTGAACGCCAGCGGGTCCTGCTGGGCGGGCTGCTGCGCGCCGAGCGGGGAGACGGGCGCGAGCGCGAGCGCGAAAGCCAGGGCGGCGAGAAGGGCGCGGCGTGAGGCGAGAGTGGAGATGAGGTGCTTCATCGGATGCTCCGGAGCAGGGGCGGGTTCCGGGCTATTCTGGGGAGGGAGACGCGGTGGGACCAGGGCGGGGCTCCGCCCTGGCCTCCCGGCCCAGCTCGTGCCAGGATGATCCCCGGGTCAGGGACCGATCCCCATGCACGTGAGGTGCGCGATGCTGAAGTCGCTGGCGGCCAGGGTGCTCGCGGGGCTGGTCCTCGGCCTGGCCCTGGGGATCTGGCTGTCGGGGGTGGAGGCGCCCTGGTCGGGGACCGTGGTGGCCTGGATCGAGCCGGTGGGAGCGCTCTGGGTCAACGCCATCCGCATGACCGTGATCCCCCTCATCGTGTCCCTGCTCCTCGGGGGAATCGCCGCGTCGGGGGCGGGGACGGCGGCCCGGGTGGGCGGCAGGGCGGTGGGGTGGTTCGTAGGGCTGGTGGCGTTCACCTCCGGCACGGCCGCGGTGGCGGCGCCCCCGTTCTTCCGGGCGCTGGGATCGGAGAGCTGGCAGATCCCGGACATGGAGGGGGCGAGCGCCGTGACCGCCGTCACGCTCCCTCCTTTCCGGGACTGGTTCGTCGGGCTCCTTCCCGCCAACCCGGTGCAGGCCGCCGCGTCGGGGGACATCCTGCCGCTCGTCCTCTTCACGATCGTGTTCGGCCTGGCCGCCACCCACATCGCGCCCGAGCTCCGGGACTCGCTGGTGCGCGGTGCCCGGGCCGTCTCCGAGGCCATCCTGGTGGTGGTGGGTTGGATCCTGGCCACGGCGCCGGTGGGCGTATTCGCGCTGACGCTGACGTTGGCGGAGAAGACCGGTCTCTCGGTGGTGCGCGCCGTGGGGGGCTTCCTGCTCGTGGTCATCGTGCTCATCGGCATCGCCATCGGGGTGCTCTACCCGCTGGTACGCGCCGTGGCGGGGATCCCGGTACGCCGCTTCGCGAGGGCGTGCGCGCCGGCGCAGGCGGTGGGCTTCAGCACGCGCTCGTCCATGTCCACGCTCCCCATCCTCCTGGAACAGGCGGAGCGGACGCTCGGGCTCCCCAAGCACGTCACCGGGCTGGTGCTCCCGGCGGCGGTGTCGGTGTTCAAGTACGCCTCGCCCATGACGCGCATCGCGGGGACGTACCTCATCGCCACGCTCTACGGCATCGAGCTGGGGATGGTGGAGTGGGGGAGCCTGGCGGCCTTCCTGGCCGTGCTGTCCTTCTATTCCCCGGGGATTCCCAGCGGCGGCCTCTTCGTCATGGCTCCCATCTACCAGGCGTTCGGGCTCCCCCTGGAAGGGATCGGGATCCTCATCGCCCTCGACCTCGTGCCCGACATGTTCCTCACCACCGCGAACGTGACGGGGAACATGGCCGTGGCGGCGATGGTGGCCGCGGCCGACGCGGGGCAGGACGAGGGGGCGGACCAAGGCGCGGGAGGGAGCGCCGCGGCGCATGCCTGAGGGGACGCGCGGGCCGAAGGACCTGGGCACACCTGTCCGGTGGGCCGACGAGCGCGACATCATGTTCTCCAGGGCGCTGCTGAAGCCGGGGACCGAGCGCTACGAGACGTACTACCGCGAGAGGCCGCATCTCCGGGAGAAGGACGACCTGTTCCGGAAGGAGGCGGGGCTCCTCGAGTCCGGGTCCACCCAGCATCATGCTCTCGGATTCGCCGCTGCCGCCGCGGCATTCTGGACCGTGGAGCAGCTCCGCCCCTTCGTGGAGGAGGGCGGCGGTGGGTCGGAGGCCGCGGTGGCTGCGGCCTCCCCCGGCCCCGATGAAGTGACGCGCTTCCTCAAAGCGTGGGCGCTGAAGCTCGGCGCCCACTCGGTGGGGGTGACCCCGCTGCGCGATCATCACCTCTACACCCACGTGGGGCGTGGGCCCGACTATGGGAAGCCGGTGGAGCTGGACCACACGCACGCCCTCGCCCTCACGGTGGAGATGGACCGGGAGATGGTGGACCGGGCGCCGGCGAGCCCGACGGTGATGGAGTCGGCCCGGCAGTACCTGAGCTCGGGGGTCATCGCGGTGCAGCTCGCCGACACCATCCGGCGGCTGGGGTACCGGGCTCGGGCGCACATCGACGGGTGCTACCGGGTGATCTGTCCGCTGGTCGCGCGGGACGCCGGCCTCGGCGAGATCGGCCGCATGGGGCTCCTCATGACGCCACGCCTTGGGCCGCGAGTGAGGATCGCCGTCGTGACCACCGACCTTCCCCTGGTGACCGATGCGCCGGTGCCCGACCTCAGCGTCCTCGACTTCTGCATGCGGTGCCGGAAATGCGCCGACGCCTGTCCGGCCCGGGCGCTCCCGTCGGGCCCGCCCGGGGCCGACCCCCAGGGCGTGGTGCGCTGGAGGGTGGATGCCGAGGCGTGCTATACGCTCTGGACCCGGATGGGCACAGACTGCGCGCGCTGCATGGCCGTGTGCCCCTACTCCCACCCCGACACCCTCCTCCACAACCTGGTGCGCTGGGGGATCCGCAGGAGCGCCTTTCTGCGCCCCGCCGCGGTGTGGATGGACGACGTGGTCTACGGACGCCGGCCGGAGCCGAAGCCGCTGCCGGCGTGGATGGGTGGGCGGGGCGGACGCGTCTGATCCGCCGCGCTCCGCGGTGCGCCTCGGTGGACGACGTCCACCCCTTCGATATCGCCTCGCCGAGGAGCGGCATGGCACCGGCCTCGTCGCCCGCGGAAGGCCCGGGCGTCGTGGCAGCGCCCTCGTGCCATCGGGTCGCCAGCGCGGCCGAAGCCCAATCCATCCGTTCCTGAACGGGAACGTGGGTGTGTTCCCGAACGGGAACCGTGCTGGATCAGGAACGTGCGGTGAGTCGGCATAAGACATGGTCGTACAACGTGTTAGCCAACTTCATGCCCCTGGCAC
>JBFYZE010000424.1:0-4029 GCA_041309665.1 Gemmatimonadales bacterium
CGGCCGCCCCCGCATCGCGGCGCTGGAGCGCCAGGTTCTGGGGCTGCGCGAGCGGCTCGGCGCGGCCGGCGCGTCCCGGCTCCCGGAGGTGGACTTCTACGCGCGCTGGCTGTACGCGAAGCCGAACCCGTACTTCTTCATGGAGCAGGACCGCTTCAACGCCACCTGGGAGCTCGGCCTCTCCGGCCGCTGGGCCATCTGGGAAGGCGGTGCCGGCTCGGCTCGGCAGCAGGAGGCGCGCTCGCGCCTGGAGGCGGCCGAGGCGCGGCTGCAGGACGCGGCGGAGCAGGTGGCTGTCGAGACCGCGCGCCTGCGGCTCGAGGTGCGGCGCGCCGCGGAGGCGGTGGGCGTGGCCGAGAAGATCGTGGGGGTGGCCCAGGAGTCGTTCCGGGTGGTGGGGCACCAGTTCGAGGAGGGGACGGCGCTGTCGGCGGACGTGCTGGACGCCGAGGAGGCGCTCCGCCGCGCGCGCGCCCGGCGCGCCGACGCCCTGGCCGACCACGCCATCGCCGAGGCCGCGCTCCTGAACGCCCTGGGCCGGGTCTGGTGAGCCATGGCCGCGGAGACGGTGTTCCAGGCGCGGGGCGTGACCAAGGTCTACGACATGGGCGAGGTGCAGGTGCACGCGCTCCGCGGCGTGGACCTGGATCTGTTCGCCGGCGAGCTCGTGGTCCTGCTCGGGGCGTCGGGGAGCGGCAAGTCCACGCTGCTCAACATCCTCGGGGGGCTCGACACCGCCACCTCGGGACAGGTGCTCTACCGGGGCCACGACCTGACGCGCGCCGACGACCGGGAGCTCACCCACTACCGGCGCCACCACGTGGGGTTCGTGTTCCAGTTCTACAACCTGATCCCGAGCCTCACCGCGCGGGAGAACGTGGCCATCGTCACCGAGATCGCCGAGAACCCCATGTCCCCGGCGGACGCGCTGGACCTGGTGGGGCTGGGTGGCCGCCTGGACCACTTCCCGGCGCAGCTTTCGGGGGGTGAGCAGCAGCGCGTGGCCATCGCGCGGGCCATCGCGAAACGCCCGGAGGTCCTGCTGTGCGACGAGCCCACGGGCGCGCTGGACTCGGAGACCGGCGTGGTCGTGCTCGAGGCGCTGGAGCGTGTGAACCGGGAGATGGGCACGACCACCGCCGTCATCACGCACAACGTGGTGCAGGCGGGGATCGCGGAGCGGATCGTGCACCTGAGGGACGGCCTGATCTCGAGGATCGAGGTCAACACGAACCGGACGCCGGCCCACGAGCTGACGTGGTGACATGAAGGCCTTCGACCGCAAGCTGCTCCGGGACCTGTACGGGATGCGCAGCCAGGCCGTGGCCATCGCCTTCGTGGTCCTGGCGGGCGTGGCCACCTACGTGTCCATGCGCAACGTCATGGCCTCGTTGGAGCGCACGCTGGACAACTACTACCGCGAGTACCGCTTCGCCGATGCCTTCGCCGCCGTCCGCCGCGCGCCGGAGCTGGCCCGCCATCGCCTCGAGGCGATCCCAGGTGTGAGCACGGTGGAGACCCGCGTCACCGCGCCGGTGAACCTGGAGGTGCGGGGCTTCGACGAGCCCGTGGCCGGCCTCCTGGTCTCGATCCCGGAGGACGACCAGCCCCTCCTCAACCGCCTGTTCATCCGGGAGGGGCGCCTGGTCCGTGCCGGGCGTGAGAGCGAGGTCATCCTCAACGAGATCTTCGCCGAGGCGCACGACCTGCACCCCGGGCACGAGCTCACCGCCATCGTGAACGGGCGGCGGAGGACGCTCACCGTGGTGGGCGTCGCGCTCACGCCCGAGCACCTGCTCCAGATCCAGCCCGGGACCCTCTTCCCCGACGCGGAGCGCTACGGGGTCCTCTGGATGGGACGGCAAGCTCTCTCCGCCGCCTACGACATGGGAGGGGCGTTCAACGACGTGGCGTTCTCCCTCTCCCCGGGCACCAGCGAAGACGACGTGCTGGAGCGGGTGGACCTCATCCTCGAGCCCTACGGCGGCGTGGGAGCCGTGGCCCGCAAGGACCAGATCTCCAACTGGGCCATCTCCGAGGAGTTCCGGCAGTTGCGGAATTCGTCCACGACGCTGCCCCTGGTCTTCCTGGCGGTGGCGGCGTTCCTCCTCAACGTCGTGGTGAGCCGGCTCATCGCGCTCCAGCGTGAGCAGATCGGCGTGCTCAAGGCCTTCGGCTACAGCAGCGCCGCCGTGGGGGTCCACTACGTGAAGATGGTGCTCGTGATGGCGCTGGCCGGCGCGGCCGCCGGGATCGGCATCGGGCTCTGGCTGGGCGGGCTCATGGGGGACCTGTACATGGAGTACTACCGGTTCCCGTCGCTCGACTACCAGGCCAGCGTGCCCGTCATCGTCACCGCCGTGGGGCTGACCACGGGCGCGACCGTGCTCGGCGTGCTGGGGGCGGTGCGCCGAGCCGTGCGCCTCTCCCCGGCCATCGCCATGCGCCCCGCGCCGCCGCCCCTCTACAAGCGGACGCTCGTGGAGCGCCTCGGCCTGGAGGGCGCCCTCGACCAGCCCTCGCGCATGATCGTGCTCAACCTGGAGCGCCAGCCCGTGCGCTCGCTCCTCACCGACGTGGGGATCGCCAGCTCGTGCGCCATCCTCATCATGGGGCTGTTCTTCGTCGACTCCATCGAGCACATGCTCCGCGTGGAGTACGGCCTGGCCCAGCGCGAGAACCTGAACGTCTCCTTCGTGGGGCCCGCCTCCACCTCGGCGGTGCAGGAGCTGGCCGCGCTCCCGGGGGTGCGCTACGCGGAGGCGACGCGCGCCGCACCCGTGCGCCTGCGCAAGGAGCACCGGGAGTACGACACGGCCATCCAGGGCATCCCGCCGAAGGCCTACCTCCGCCAGGTCATCGACACCGAGCTGGAGCCCATCGCCATCCCGGCGCACGGGATCGTGCTCACCGAGCGCCTGGCCCAGATCCTGGGCGCGCACCCCGGCGACGCCATCGTGGTGGAGGTGCGCGAGGGGGCCCGGCGCACGCGGAGCGTGAGCGTCGCCGGGATCACCCAGCAGTACGTCGGCCTGGCCGCGTACATGGAGATCTCGGAGCTGAACCGCCTGGTGGGCACGGGGCAGGCCGTGACGGGCGCGCTCCTCCTCACCGACGCCCGCGCCGAGGAGCGGCTGACGCGGGAACTGAGGGACCGGCCCCAGGTGGCGAGCATCGTGTCGCAGGAGCGCATGATCGCTTCGTTCCGCGAGACCATGGACCGGAGCATGCTGACCATGACGCTCATCCTGACCCTCTTCGCCGGCGTCATCGCCTTCGGCGTGGTCTACAACGCGGCGCGCATCTCCCTCTCGGAGCGCGACCGCGAGCTGGCCAGCCTGCGGGTGCTGGGTCTGACCCGCGGCGAGATCTCGTTCATCCTGCTGGGCGAGCTCGCCCTGCTCACGCTCATCGCCGTCCCCATCGGGTTCGTGCTCGGGTCCTTGGCCAGCGCCGGCCTGGTCCAGGCCTACCAGAGTGACATGTACCGGTTCCCGCTGGTGCTGAGCCCAAGGACGTTCGGCATCGCCGCCGTCGTCGTCCTCGGCTCGGCGCTGGTGTCCGCGCTCATCGTACGCCGCAAGCTGGACCGCCTCGATCTCGTGGGCGTCCTGAAGACGAGGGAATGATGTACACACCTACGCGCAAGCACGTCGTCCTGGGGGCCGCCGCCGTGGCGGTCCTCGCGGCACTCGTCTGGTCCTTCCTCCCCAAGCCGGAGCCGGTGCAGGCCGCCGCGGTGCGGCGCGGCCCGCTCCAGGTGATCGTGGAGGAGGAGGCCCGGACCGAAGTGGCCGACCGATACACGGTGTCGTCCCCCGTGACCGCCTGGGTGCGCCGCATCGAGCTGGAAGCCGGCGACTCGGTGGTGGCGGGGCAGCCTCTCGCGAACCTGGAGCCGCCGCGCACCCCCGTGCTCGACCCTTCGGGACGCACCGGGGCGGAGGCGCGCGTGCGGGCCGCCGAGTCCGCGGCGACGCAGGCACACGTGGAGCACGCGCGCGTCGAGCGCCTCGCCGCCGCCGGCGC
>JBFYZE010000425.1:0-4033 GCA_041309665.1 Gemmatimonadales bacterium
CGGCCTTGTTGACCACGAAGACGTCGGCGATCTCCATCAGCCCGGCCTTCATGGCCTGGACCGCGTCCCCCGACTCCGGGACGAGGACCACCACCACGGTGTCGGCGGCGCCGGTGATCTCCAGCTCGGTCTGCCCCACCCCCACCGTCTCCACCAGCACGCGATCGAATCCGAACGCGTCCATGAGGTCGATGACCTCCTTGGTGGTGGCGGCCAGCCCCCCCAGGGAGCCGCGGGTGGCCATGGAGCGGATGAAGATCCCCGGGTCCGTGGCCAACTCGTTCATGCGGATCCGGTCGCCCAGCAGCGCGCCGCCCGAGTACGGCGACGTGGGGTCCACGGCGACCACGCCCAGGCGCTCGCCGGCCTGCCGGTGGGCGCCGGCCAGCGCCGCCACGAGGCTCGACTTCCCGGCGCCGAGGGGGGCCGGTCAAGCCGATGCGGCGCGTGCGCGGGCCGGCCTGGAGCAACTGGTGCAGGAGGTCCTGGTAGCCGGCGCGCTGGTTCTCCACCCAGGTGATGGCGCGGGCCAGCGCCGGAGCCTTTCCCGCCCGGAAGCGGGCCAGGAGATCCTGGAGCCCCGGCGTCTCGGGCGCGGGGCCCATGTCCTGGTGGGCTCCTAGTGCCATTCGTCGGGCCGGATCCCCCGGGCATGGCGCAGGGGGTTTTCCAGCAGGTGGGTGGGGATGAACAGGACGACGATGAACATCACCAGGGGAACGAACAGCCCGATCCCAAGGAGCCACCAGTTCCTGAACGCCAGGAACAGGGTCGCGCTGATCAGGGCCGTCGCGGTGGCGAAGACGCTCAGCAGGAGGCGGCGGGCCTGCAGGAACACGAAGCGCTCCTGGGCCTGCGTGTCCCGGGGATGGAGGCGCACGCGCAACTCCTCCCGCTCCGCGCGCGTCACCAGGTCCCGCACCGAGCGGAGCGCGACCTGCGCCTCCTCGACGAACCCTTTGGCGAGCTGGACGGGCTCCTTCCCGGTGCTCTTCAGGAGCTCCGCCTGATGCTGCCGCACGACGCCGCGGATGAACCCGAGGCCGTCGAAGTTCTCGTCGTAGACGAACGCCACGCCCTCGATGAGCACGGCGGCGCGGAAGAAGTAGACCAACTCCTGCGGGAGCACGAGGGGCCAGGTGTAGAACGTGTCCAGCACCTGGTGGAGGAACTCCTCGATGATGCGCTTCCGGTTCGTGGTCCGGGCACGCTCCACGATGCGGAGGATCTCCGCGGCGGCCTCGCGGATCTCCCCGCGCGACACGTCCGAGCTGATCATCCCCATCCCGTACATCTCGTTGATGACGCCGTCGATGTCCTCCCGACCGACCGCCAGCGCCACGCCCAGGATGGACTCGCGTGTCCACTTGGGCACCTCCAGCACCGCGCCCCAGTCCAGGAGCACCAGCGTGCCGTCCTACTGCACCAGGATGTTGCCCGGGTGGGGGTCGGCGTGCATGAAGCCGTCCACCATCATCATGCGCAGGTAGACGCCGGTGAGGGTCTCCATGACCTGCTTGAACGACAGCCGCCCGGAGCGGATCCGGTCGTGAAGCCGGTCGATCTTCGTGCCCTGGACGTACTCCATGACCAGGACCCGGCGGCGGGTGAACTCGGGGAGCACCGCCGGGACGCGCACCCGCCTGTCGTTGCGGAAGAAGCGCTGGAAGCGCTCCATGCTCTCCGCCTCGGCGCGGAAGTCCATCTCCGCCCGCACGCGCACGCTGAACTCCCGCACCACGTTGGTCACCGCGCGCACGTGGTGGTTCGGGAAGAGGATGTTCAGCCAGAACAGGAACCGGAACGAGATGTCCAGGTCGAGCGCGACGAGCTGCTCCACGCCGGGACGGAGCACCTTCACGACCACGTCGCGGCCGGCCACCCGGGCCCGGTGCACCTGACCCAGGCTCGCGGCGGCGACGGGCTCGCGCTCGAAGTCCTGGAACAGGTCGTCCACCCGCGCCTCGAGCTCGCTCTCGATCACGCGGATGACGTCCTCCGGGCGGTCCGGCGGGACCTGGTCCTGGAGCTTCCCGATCTCCGACAGGTACGGCTCGGGGAGGATGTCGGCGCGCGAGCTGAACAGCTGCGCCAGCTTGATGAACGTGGGGCCGAGCCTGGCGAGCCGGGCCGTGAGCCGTTCGGCGCGACGCCGGTGGTGCTCGGCGGTGCGGCGCACCGGCCGCCCCAGGACGATCCACGCCTTCCGGTCCCGCAGGAACGCCACCACGAAGGGGGCGAGGCGGACCACGACCGAGGCGGTGCGCGTGAGATGCTTCATGCTATAGCAGTAGGGCGGTGCCGAGCCCCAGCAGGAAGAGGAAGCCGCACAGGTCGGTGAAGGGGGTCACGAACATGGACGAGGCGATGGCGGGGTCGATCCCCATGCGGGCCAGAATGGTGGGCACGAAGGACCCGAGGAACCCGGCGACGATGAGGTTCCCCCACATGGCCAGGAACACGACCAGGCCCAGCATGGGGTCGCTCCCCAGCAGCCACGCCAGAACCGCGGCCAGGAAGCCGAGGATAGCGCCGTTCACGGTGCCCACCAGCAGCTCGCGGCCCACGGCCAGCGCCCCGCGTCGGGTGGAGCTCCCCTCCAGCGCGATGCTGCGCACGGTCACGGCCAGCGCCTGGGTGCCCGCGTTCCCGCCCATGCCGGCCACGATGGGCATGATGGAGGCCAGGACCACCACGTCCTCGATGGTGCGCGAGAAGTAGAAGACCACGGAGGCCGCCAGCGACGCCGTGCCCAGGTTGACGAAGAGCCAGGGGAGGCGGGCCCGCACCGACTCGCGCCAGGTGTAGCGCAGCGCGTCCTCTCCCGCGCCCACGCCGGCCAGGGCGAAGATGTCTTCGGTCTGCTCGGCCTCGATGACGTCGAGCACGTCGTCGAAGGTGATGCGCCCCAGGAGCACGCCGAACTCGCTCACCACGGCCATGGCCACGAGGTTGTAGCGGGCCATGAGGCGGCCCACCTCCTCCTGATCCGTGGACGGGAGCACCGAGGCGAGCACGGGCTGGAACAGCGCCTCCACCTTCTCCTCCGGCTGGGCGGTCACGAGCGCGTCCAGCCCCACCGTTCCCAGCAGGCGCCGACGGTCGTCCACCACGAACACAGTGTAGAAGTGATCCACCTCCCTGCTCTGCCGGCGGACCTCCTCCAGCGCCTGGGCCGCGGACAGGCTGGCCTCCAACGAGACCAGCTCGGTGGTCATGAGCCCGCCGGCGGTCTCCTCGTCGTAGAGGAGCAGCCCCCGGATGTCGCCGGCGTCCTCGTCAGAGAGCTCCTCGAAGATGCGGTGCTGCTCGTGCGGCTCGAGCTCGGCCAGCAGGTCGGCGGCGTCGTCGTCGGCCAGCTCCTGGAGCAGCTCGGCGCCCTTGGAGGGGTGCAGCGCGGCGAGGAGGTCGCCCCGGTCCTCGCCCTCCTCCATCTCGGCCAGCGTCTCCGACGCGACCCCGGGCGGGAGCACCGAAAGCACGTGGACCTGGTGGTCGTCCTCCAGCTCCTCCACCAGGTCGGCGATGTCCGAGGGATGCAGCTCCTCCAGCGCCTCCAGCAGCGCCCCGGAATCGCCGGAGGCCACGAGCTCCGCCAGCCGCTCCTGGGCCTTCTCGATGTCGTCGGCGGGCGTGGTCACGGGGGCTTCCTCGGGATCGGGCGCGGAGCGGACCCTCGCCCCCCGCGCACACGGCGCGGACATGGCGCGGGCAATGCGCGCGGGGGCACCGGAAGATCCTCCCGGGGCACGGACCAGGCAAGGTGGCTAGCAGGTCGCTGAAGAATGGGGGTACACCGCGCGACCACCGCTTCGCGGCGGTGCCCGGGGCTTTCGCGGTTCAGCCAAGGAGCGACGACGAGGCGTGGGCACCGCCGGCGAAGCCGGTGGTCGCGCTACGGCGAGGAGGAGCGACGATGGATCGGTCAACAAGCGCGAAGCGCTTGTCGCGAAACCCCCATGCGCCCAACACCATGGATGATATGATCTGGCGTGGGTGTGGGTTACGGCGGCACGGCCCGACAGGGCTTGCG
>JBFYZE010000426.1:0-4123 GCA_041309665.1 Gemmatimonadales bacterium
ACGCCGGACCATGCGAGCACCCTCTGGGAAAATGCGGGAGAGCCGGGAACACGAGAAGCTGCCGCTCGGGAGGCCGCCTATTGAGGAAGGTCCCTGATGGCCGTCGCGATGTCCCGGCTCAGCGCTCCGAGCGCGCGGCTCATGGCCGCCACCAGCGCACCGTAGCCCGGCGCACCCACGACCTCGGTGACCGTCGAACGCCGCAGGGCCAGTTCCTTCCCGTCGCCACCCAGGATGCGCCAACGCGCCTCCAGCGTGACGTCCGCACCCGCCGTCCCCTCGAAGCGCGCCACCTCCACGACGACCTGGTACTGCACTGGGTGGGACCCCCGCCACGGGAAGAGGGCGACGCGATCCGTTCGCAGCAGGATGGCCAGGTCCTCGCCCAGGACGCGGATCGCGCCCTCCTTCAACTGCTCCGACCAGCGATCGAACTCGCCGAGCTCGATCTCATCGCGTCCGCGGCGGGTCACGATCTCGCGGCGATCGAGGTAGCCCGGCAGTGTCACCGGCCCCACTCCGATGGCGAGACCCCGCTCGGCGGCGATCGGGTTCACCTCGGTCGTCGGTACGGCCATGGGAACCAACGTGTAGAACCTAGTGGGGGCGCTGGCGCCTCCCAGGCAGCCGCCCCCCCAGACCAAAATGACCCCCAGCAGCAGGGTGTGCAGGCAAAGGTCGCGGGCGCGCATCAGTTCCCTCCGGGCCGCCTCTTGCCCCGAAGCAGGGCCTCGGGGTGCCGCTCCAGATAGTCGGTCAGGGCCCGCAGCGACTGGGAGGCCGCCCCCAGGTCCTGGAGTGTCTGGACGAGCTGGGACCCGAGGCGCGAGTCCCCGTCCGCCGTGCCGTCGATGGTGCCGAGCGTGGCCCGTGCCTTCTCCAGGGTCGCCCGCGCTTCCTCGGACACGCTCTTCACGGAAGAAGCCACGGACCCAATTTCCCTCTCCGTCTTCACGACGAGCCGCTGGACATCCCCCATCAGCGCGTTCAGGGTGGCGACCTCGGCCTCCACCCGCCCCAGCAGCCGGCGGGCGTCCTGGGACACATCCGTGAGGGCGACGCGGGCGGCATCCGAGGTGTCCTTGAACGAGGCCATCACCGGACCGGCGTCTTCGCCCAAGCGGCGGGCGAGCTTCTCCGCTTCGGTCAGGAATGCGGCGGCCGAGCGCACGGACCTCTGCAGCTCCGGCGACTGAACCATCGTCTTGACCCCCTCCACCGCCTCGGCCGACGACCGGACCAGCTTCTCCAGCGGCAAGTCCTGGAGCGTGGCCAAGAGTTTCTCCGCCTGCGCGGTGAACATCTGAATCGTGGTGGGGACGATGGGGATCTCGGGCACGGACTTGTCGAGACCGACCAGCTTGACGGGGGTCTTGGGGAAGAGGTCGAGTCCCACAAAGAGCTGGCCCGTGATGAAGTTTTGCCACCGGAGCTGGGCCCGGAGGCCATGCTCTTGAATCGCCTTGGTGAGCATCTCCCCCATCTCCTGCGCGTCGTGCCCCCGCATGCCTCGGATCGTCCGCAGGTCGAGCCGGACGTACACGGCGATCCACTCGGTTCCCCACCGCGACTCGATGCGGGACACCTGGCCGAGCTTGACGCCCCGGAACTCGACGTCGGCGCCGACGCTCAGGCCACTGACAGTGGTGTCGAAGAACATGACGTAGGTGAGGGGCCGCCGGAAGAGGTTCATGCCTCCGAACGCCACCAGACCGACGACCAGGAGCGCCACCGCACCCACGACGAAGGCGCCGATGAGGGTCGGGCTTGCGCGCTTGCTCATGGCAGATCTCCTACGCGGCTCATCGGGCTGGAACCCCCGCTTTCCCTCGGGTGAGGAACTCGTGCACCTTGGGGTCCGTGGAATCGGCGAGCAGGGCTCGCGGGTTACCCTGCGCGATCATCGTGCCGGTTTCCCCGTCGAGGAACACCGCGTTGTCCCCGATGGCGAAGATGCTGGGCAGCTCGTGTGAAACCGCCACCACCGTGGCCCCCAGGCTGTCGCGCAACTCGAGGATCAGGTCGTCCATCAGTTTCGAGCTGATGGGATCGAGGCCGGCCGACGGCTCGTCGAAGAACAGGATGTCCGGGTCCAGGGCCATGGCGCGAGCCAGCCCCGCTCGCTTCCGCATGCCCCCGCTGAGCTCGGAGGGGTCGAAATCCTCGAAGCCGGCGAGGCCCACCAGGGCCAGCTTGAGGGCCACAACCTCGCGGATCTGTGCCGCCGTCAGGTCGGTGAACTCCTGGAGAGGGAACGCCACGTTCTCGGCCAGGGTCATCGAGGTCCACAGCGCGCCTTTCTGGTACAGCACACCGAACCGGCGCATCGTGCGCTCGCGCTCCTCGGGATCCGCAGTGCAGAAACTCCGGCCATCGTAGAGCACGTCGCCCCGGGTGGGCGGGAGCAGGCCGATCAAGCCCCGGAGCAGCGTGCTCTTGCCACAGCCGCTTCCGCCCATGATGATGAAGATCTCCCCCCGCCGGACGGTGAAGGTCAGGTCGCGCTGGATCACGGCGCTGCCGTACGCCAGGGTGAGATCGGTGACCGCAATGCGGGGCACCTCCGGCCCCGCGCCGCGCGGGGGAACGGCATTAGAGGCCGAGGGCATTGTAGACGACCGTCAGGATCGCGTCCGAAAAGACGATGAACACGATGCCCGTCACCACGGCGGACGTAACCGCCATCCCCACCGCCGCGGAGGAGCGGCCGCACTGCATGCCGCGCAGGCAGCCGGCCAGGGCCACCAGCACCCCGAACACCACGCTCTTGATCAGCCCCATACTGAAGTCGGTGAGGGTTAAGATGCTCTGCGTCTCGTAGAAGTATTGCGTGGGCGACAGCCCCAGCATGGTGATGCCGACGAACCCACCGCCCAGGATGCCCAGCAGGTCGGCGTACAGCGTGAGCAGAGGCATCATCAGCACCAGCGCGATCATCCGCGGCAGAACGAGGCACTCCACGGGCGACAGCCCCAGGGTCGTCAGCGCGTCGACCTCCTCGTTTGCCTGCATGCTACCGATCTGGGCCGCGAACGCGGCCCCGCTGCGCCCGGCCATGATGATGGCCGTCATCATGGCGCCCATCTCCCGCGCCATGGCGATGCCCACGAGGTCCGCCACATAGATCTGCGCGCCGAACTGCCGGAGCTGGACGGCGCCGACGAAGGCCAGGATCAGCCCCACCAGGAAGCTGATGAGCGTCACGATGGGCAGCGCCCTGGCGCCGCACTCGTCAATAAAGACGGCTAGGTCGGAGCCGCGCAAGCGCGCCTTTCCGCGGACCAGGGCCAGGATGGCAAGGAACACCTCGCCGATGAACGTGAGCATCGCCACAGCCCCCGCCCACGCGGCAAGGCCGGCCGTCCCCACGCGGGCGAGCCAGGGCAGGCGGGTGTCGCGTGGCCCGGTCTTCCGAGGCTGCACGACATCCGCCAGGCGCAAGAGCCGCTGGATGCCCTCCGGCAGCCCGGTCAGGTCCGGCTCGATGCCCTCGGCGGAGCTCCACTCGCGCAGCTTCGAGGCGAATGCAAGGAGCCCCGTGTCCCACGCCGTCACACCCTGCGTGTCGAAGACGATGCGCTGGACGGCTCGCCCCGTTTCGATCTGCCCCTGCACCTCGCTCACGGCCGGCAGCCGGTCCTTCATCTTCCAGCTCCCAGAGAGCCGGACCAGTACCGTCCCCTCCGGGGGATGCTCCACCCGCATCTGCCACCGTTCGGCCGCGACGCTACCGGCACCCTGCGTTTGATCACTAGTCACGCGTGGTTACCCCTTCGACAGGCCAATGAGCCATTCAGGGCGCCAGATATTCTGGACTCATCCAGTGGTATCGGCGCCTGCCGGACTACCCCGCTATCACGCGGCCGCATGAAGGAGCGGGTGCTGTTCCTCCCTCAGGTCGCGAAATTACCGCTCGCCGGTCCGCAGGCGGCGTCGCCTCGCGCGGAGGCGGTCCGACGTCCCCGGGAGGGTCTCGGGCACTCCGTTCTCACTTGCCCTCTCCCCATTTGGTGGTCCGTATACCCACGATGAAGACCACGGTTGCGAACACCCCGATGACCGCGGAGTACCGCAACGCGGTCATGTTGTCCACAAATACCATGGAGGCCCGGAGCCCCTCGTT
>JBFYZE010000427.1:0-5905 GCA_041309665.1 Gemmatimonadales bacterium
ACGCCGCGGTCACGGTTGACGGCCGTTCCGATGAGCCCAACCGCGGAGCGTCCGTCGCGGAAGTCCTTCTGGAGCCGCACCACGCCGTAGCTCGTGAGCGGTTCGATGGGCTCGTCGTAGCGTGCCCCCACCTCCGGGGCCACACGAGCGCTCTCCTCGGACGTGAGCGCGTGCAGCGCGCCCACCGACCACCCCCCCGACGTCTTCCCCGAGAGCTTCCAGGCACCCAGGATGGTCGTCTGCGGGTCCGAGTCGGAGTAGCCGTCGCCGTCGTCCACCGACCCCTGCGGGGGTCGCCCGATGCGCCGCGAGTAGAAGAGCGACTCGTTGGCCCCGTCGCCGTCGCCCAGGGCGATGCCGAACCGGAAGATCCCCGAACCTTCCAGGAAGAAGGGCCGGCGCTCGGGGAAGAACGTCTCGAACGCCGTGAGGTTCACCTGCGCCGGGTCCGCCTCCACCTGGCCGAAGTCGGGGTTGATGGTCAGGTCCAGCGTCAGGTTGCTGGTGACCCCGTACTTCACGTCGGCGCCCACCGCGGCGAACCCGTGGTTCCGGCGGTAGAACGGGTCGTCCCGCTCCCCGGGCACGCGCTCCAGCCGCGTTACCGAGTACGGGAGGACCTCCATGTGGCGTGGGGCCTTGAGGTCCCGCAGGCCGTGGAGCTCGCCGAACTTCGAGACGATGGCCGACTCCTTCCGACTGAGGGGGGCCCACAGGGATGTCTCGTCGCGCCGCGCGATCGTCCGGTAGAACTCGATGCCCCAGGTCTGCACCGGCGCGTCCTTGAAGCGGAGCTGGGAGTAGGGGATCCGGAACTCCGCCGTCCACCCCTCGGCGTCCCTCGTGGTGGCGACGTCCCACACCGCGTTCCACCCCGAATCCTCGTTGGTGTCGTCGTAGTGGTAGACGTCGGACTTCACGCCCACCGGGTTCACCGCGAACTGGAAGGCGGTGCGCCGATCGAAGTACGAGTCCACCACCACGCCGAGCACGTCGGAGTACGAGCCCTGGTCCCGGCGGGTGAGCTGCCCCACGATGGCTGAGGCGTCGGACTCGTACGCCCGGATCGCCACGTACAGGGCATCCTCGCCGTAGAGCACGCGCGCTTCAGTGCGCTCCGTGGCCGGTTCCCCCTCGTTGGGCTCGAACTGGGTGAACTCGGCGGCGATGGGCGCCTCGAGCCAGGCGGCCTCCACCGCGCGGCCGTCGATCTCGATCTCGGCTCCGCGGACCCGGACGGCTTCCAGCCGGTAGGTCTGTGCGTCCAACCCGACCGCCGCCAGAAGCACCGCGGCCAAGGCCGCCCCCGCGCTACCCCGTAGGCTCATCGCTCCGCCCTCTGTGCGTGGTCTCCCCGCCGCCCCCGTCCCCCGCCGTTGGACGGACGAACCCCTCCCGGGGTTGCGCCAGGCCTCCTCTCCATACGCGGTCCGCGTTTCGGCGGTTTCCCGCCCGGTCGCCGGGAGGAGGGGGTTTGCCGAGATTGTCCGGGTGGCGCGCCCCGAGGTGGACGGCGCGCCGCACCAGGGACGGTCGCGGGCGGGAGCGGGGGGTCCGCTCCTCCGGCGGCCCGGACCCCTCGCGGGGTGGAACGGAGGACGGCGATGCCTTTGAAGGATCTTCCCCGGCCCATGGCCGGTTCGGCGTTCTACAGGGCCCACGGTCTCGGCAACGACTACGTCGTGTTCGACGAAGGCGATGCGTGGACCCTCACGCCCAAGGCCGTGGAGCGGGTGTGCGACCGCTACTTCGGCATGGGGAGCGACGGGATCGTGCTCCTCCTGAGGGACCGCTCGGACGGGGTCTTCCGCCTGCGCATGTTCAACCCCGACGGCGGCGAGTTCGAGCGGAGCGGCAACGGGCTGCGATGCCTGGGGTCGTACCTGGCCTATCGCGGTTGGGTGCAGCGGACCCCCTTCGTCGTGGAGGTGGCGGGGGACAGGATCCCCATGACCGTGCACGCGGTGGCGGCCGGCATCCACGACATCTCCGTGGACATGGGTCAGGTGGCCACCGGTCCGGCGGCCGTGGCGTTGGATCCCGCGGCGCTGGACAAGGACGGAAGGCTGCCCGGGCCCGACGGCAGGCCGCTCGACATCACGGCCGTGTCCGTGGGCAACCCCCACGTGGTGGTGTGGAGCGACAACCCCACCATGGAGGAGCTGAAGGTGGTCGGCCCCTTCGTGGCCACCCACCCGGCCATCGCCAACGGCACCAACATGCAGCTCGCGAAGGTGATCGGGCCGCGCGAGTGCCGGGCCCTGATCTGGGAGCGGGGGGTCGGTCACACCTGGGCTTCGGGCACGTCGTCGTGTGCGGTCGCCACCGCCGCGGTGGTGCGCAGGGCGGTCAATCCCGGCCTGATCACCGTCCACCTGGAGGGCGGCGACCTGCACGTGAACGTCGCCGCGGACCTCCGCGTGGAGCTGCGGGGGCCGGTGGAGGAGGTCGCCGAGGGGTCGCTCACCCCTGCCTTCGTCGCCGGGCTGGCGGGATTCGGCGTGTAGGCTGCGTAAAGGCCGAGGGCCGGGGCGGCCGTCGCGGGAACAGGCGCGGCGCGCCGCTCCGGCCCTCTCCCTCCGCTACGTCCTCACCCGCCGCAGCAGCACGAGCGCCGCCGCGAAGAAGAGCACGTTGGGGAGCCAGGCGGCGGTGAGGGGGGCCATGGTGCCGGCCTGCCCCAGCGCCCCGGCGACCTTGAACAGGAGCAGGTACAGGATGGTGGTCCCCAGGGACACGCCGATCCCGTAGGCGGTGCCCCCGCGGCCGGTGCTGGTGGCCAGCGGGACGCCGAAGAGGATCACCACCAGCGTCGCCACCGGGATGGAGAACTTCTGCTCCCGCTTCACGAGGAGCTGAGCCGGGTCGCCTCCGGAGCGCTCGACCACGCGCGCCATGCGGTCCACCTCCTCGTAGGTCATCTCCTCCGGCTTGCGGGGGGTCTCCAGCAGCTCCTGGGGCGCCTCGGTCATCCCGGTCATGCTCATGCGCTCGAACTGGTACACCCTGTGCGTGCTGTCGGGGAAGAAGCGGCGCAGGTACCCGCGGGCGAACGTCCACCCCGTCTCCGAGTCGTGGTACATGCCGTCGGCCAGGACGTGGAGCCCGCCGCGCCCCTCGCTGGGCGGGATCTCGATGATCACGTTGTCCATGCGGCGCTCGGGAGCGTCCAGGCGCCCGACCTGCCACGTGGTGCCGTTCTCCGATTGGTAGACGAAATCCGCCCGCCAGGAGCGGCGCGGGTCCTCGTCCCGCAGGATCTGGGCGGCGACGCGGTTGCTCCGCGGGACGAGCTCGGTGAGCCCCAGAGCCGCCACCGTGAGCAGGAGCCCCATCACGAAGACGGGGCGGGCCACGCGGTGGAACGAGATCCCGCCGGCCTTGGCTGCCACGATCTCCCGGTGGGTGGTCATGGAGTGGATCGTGAACACCGCCGCGACCAGCGCGGCGATGGGGAAGGACCACTGGACGAAGAGGGGAAGCTGGAACAGGTAGGCCTCGGCCACCTCGGCCCGGGTGAGCCCCCGGTCCAGGTACGTGTCCAGGTTCTCGGTGATGTCCCCGAGGATGAACAGGGGCGGAGACGCCGCCAGGAAGACGACGAAGAGCTTGAGGAACGTCCGGGCCACGAGGCGGTCGAGGATGCGGATCATGCGCCCGCCCTCGCCGGAGCGCGCCGCACCAGGCGCGCCACCGAGTCCCTGAGCCTGAGCCAGCCGTCCTCCCACCCGCCGCCGCGGACGGTGGAGCCGGCCCTCCCCATGCGGCTCACGAGGAGGACGCCCACGGCCAGGAAGACCAGGTTGGGGACCCACATGGTGACGAAGGGGTCCGCGACACGCCGGTCCGCCAGGCTCTCGCCGCCGATGAGCCCCATCCAGTACACGGCGAACACCGCCGTGGAGGCTCCCACCACCATGCCGACGCCTCCCCGGGGGAAGCGGAGCGCCAGCGGCGGCCCGATGAGCGTGAAGACGAGGCAGGCCACGGCGATCGCCCACTTCTTGTGCAGCTCGACCCGGTACCGGTTGGCCGTCTCCTGGAGCGACTCGAGCTGGGAGAGGTGCGTCCGTGTCCCCACCACCACGCCCTGGGTCAGCGGATCGCGGGAGAGCAGGGTGGCGTTGTCCGGGGGCCTGGACCCTCCGGTCTCCTGGGCGGCCTGGAAGGTGGCCAGGGTGCCCAGGTCGGCCTCCGCCGGGCGGCCGAGGGCCAGCCGGACCGCCTCCAGGGCCCGCTCCTTGTTGCGCTTGCGCACCACCGACTGCTCCAGGTCGCGCTCGACGGCCTGCTCGATGAGCATGTCGAAATCCATCTCGCGGTCCCCCCGCTCGGCGCCCCCCATACGGCGGTCCAGCTCGTCTCCCACGCCCCGGAGCGGGACGATCTGCCGCTCGAAGTACACGTGCTGGAAGCCGCCCTCCCGGTCGGCCTGTACCTCCCGGACCTCCCCGTCGTACAGCGTCAGATACAGGTCGGTGCGCTCCTCGTTGAACGCCATCCGGCCCCGGGCGGCGTACGTTGTCCGCTGCCGGAGGGCGTTGTTGCGGTCGAAGATGGTCACGTCCTCCAGCGTGTTCGTGGCGGCGTCGATGCGCGTCGCGGTGAGGATGTAGTGCTCCATCCCGTCCTGGGTGCGGATCTCGTTGACCACCTGTTCCCGGAGCTCGAAGGTCGGGCTCTTGCGACCGATGTCCATCAGGAGGTTCTTTAGCCGGTGGTTGGCCTCCGGGAGCACGGTATCATTGAAGTAGAGCATGCCCAGGGTCGCCACGGCGCCCATGCCGAGAAGGGGCACCAGGACGCGGGTGGGACGCACGCCTCCCGCGGACATGGCCATGATCTCGTTGTTCTCGGTGAGCTCGCTGAAGGCGTAGAGGACCGCCACCAGCACCGCCATGGGGAGGGACAAGGCCACGGTATGCGGTAGGGACAGGACCAGGAACTCCACGATCACCGTCCACGAGAGCCCTTTGCCCACCAGCGAGTCGATACGCTGCGCCACCGCGTTCAGGAAGATCAGCCCCGTGATGGTGGAGAGGCTGAACAGGAACGGGCCCATGTGGGCCCGCACCAGGTATCGGCTGAGCACTCCCATCCGCATCGCGGGGATCCTCGGGTCGGCGTCGACGAGCCAGACGGCGCGCCACGCTATGCCTGAATGGCGTGCCGCCTCAAGGTGGCGCACGCTCGGGGTGCTGCCGCGCCGCTCCTCCGGTACACCCCGACTCCCCCGTCGGTCCTCGGGCTGACGCGCCGCCGTGCTCCTGCGCCTCCTCGTCCTCGTCCTCTCCCTGGGCCTTCCCGGCGCCCCGTCCAACGGCGGCGCCGACGCGCCGGCGGGCGCGCCCCGGGCGGACACGCTGCTCCGGGCCGACCTGAGCCGAGCCCCGCGCTCGGTGGCGGCAGGGCTGGCCGCCGACGAGGACGCTCCCCACGCCCGCCTGGGGCTCCGCCGCATCCCGATGACGTCCGGGGGCGCCCTGGCGCCGGTGGCGCCCCCCCTCCTCTTCGGCCGGACGCCCGGGGAGGCGTGGGCGTCGCGCCTGGTCCGCCAGGCCGACCCGGAGGCGCTCCTGGCCGGGCTCCTCCGCACCCGGGTGGCCGAGTGGGGGCGCTCGAGCGCCGATACTGCCTTCTTCCTGCCGGCGGCGCCGGTTGCGCCCTCTCCCCAGGCGGCGGCGGTGGGGGAGGATCTCCCCCGCTTCGTCACCGACTTCGCCGACCTGGCCCTGCGGGTGCGCAGCCGCATGGAGCTCGGCGGCGACTGGTCGCGCTACACCCCGTGCGATCCCCAGCTCAAGATCAGCTGCACGCCCACCCTCATCCCCCAGCTCAGCCCCGACGTCCAGTTCGGCGTTCAGGTGGCGGGGACGATCCTGGACCGGATGGTCGTGGACGTGGA
>JBFYZE010000428.1:0-4434 GCA_041309665.1 Gemmatimonadales bacterium
GCGCCGCCGCCGGGCTCTGCCCCGGCCGCCAGGACCCCCGGCGTGAGCGCGGATGCCGCCCCCAACCCCAGCCCGGCGGCCCCGAGCTTCAGGAGGTCACGGCGGGGGAGGAGATCACGGGGGGATGGCGGCGTGGGAGTCACGGGTCCTCCGGGGCGCGCAGGAGAGCGGTTCTCACGGCCAACCTGGCGGTTGCGCGTCCGCCGCTCAAGTGCGGCCCGGCCCGCTTGACCCCCTCATCCCCCCCGGTAGGTTGCAGCAGCCCCGTCCCGTCCGAGTCCGGCCGCCCCGCCGCAGCCAGGAGCATCCCCATGCGCCGACCCGTATTCTCCGCCGCGCTCCTCGTGCTGGCCCTCCTGGCCGGCGCCTCAGGCGCACGCGCCCAGGCGCTCCAGCAGGCCGGCCGCGTCGAGGACGTGGGGGTCTCCTCCGAGCGGCTCGGGCGCCTCACGTCCACGCTGGACCGGTACGTGGATGCCGGGCTCCTCCCGGGCGGCGTGATCCTGGTCGCGCGCGGCGGCCGCGTGGTGCTGCACCACGCCTTCGGCCACCGCGACCGCGAGGCCCGCGCGCCCATGGCGCCGGACGCCCTCTTCCGCATCGCCTCGCAGAGCAAGGCGCTCGTGAGCGCGGCCGTGCTCATGCTCCAGGAGGACGGAAAGCTCCTCCTCTCGGACCCGGTGTCCAGGTACCTCCCGGCCTTCGCCACGACCACGGTCGCCGTCCCCAAGGCCGGAGGCGGGTACGACGTGGTGAGCGTCAAGCGCCCCATCACCCTCCGCGACCTCCTCACCCACACCGCGGGGATCGGGTACGGGAACGGCGTCGCCGCGGACCGGTGGGCGGCGGCGGGGATCCAGGGGTGGTACTTCGCCCACCGCGACGAGCCCGTGCGCGCCACCGTGGACCGCATGGCCGCGCTCCCCATGGACGCCCAGCCCGGCGAGCGCTTCGTGTACGGGTACGCCACCGACATCCTGGGCGCGGTGGTGGAGGTGGCCTCGGGGCTCACGCTCGACGCCTTCCTGCGCTCCCAGATCCTCGATCCCCTGGGGATGGGGGACACCCAGTTCTACGTGCCGCGGGAGAAGGCGGGACGCCTGGCCACGGTGTACTCGCTCCCCCAGGGCGGCACCCTGGTCCGGGCGCCCGACGGCACCGGGATGCAGGCGCAGGGCGAGTACGTGGACGGTCCCCGGGCCAGCTTCTCCGGAGGCGCCGGGCTCGTGTCCACCGCCGCCGACTACGCCCGCTTCCTCCAGATGCTCCTCGGCGGCGGCACGCTGGATGGCGTAAGGCTCCTGTCCCCCGCCAGCGTGGCGCTGATGACCGCCGACCACATCGGCGAGCTCTACGGCGTGCCCGGTGTGGGGTTCGGCCTGGGGTTCTCGGTGGTGGAGGAGCTGGGGGTGCGGGGGACGCCGGGGTCGGTGGGCGAGTACGGGTGGGGCGGGGCGTACCACTCCACGTACTGGGTGGACCCGGCCGAGCGGCTCGTGGTGGTCTACCTCACCCAGGTCATCCCCGCCGCGGGGCTGGACGATTTCGGCAAGGTGCGGGCGCTGGTGTACCAGGCGCTCACGGGAACGGTGGGGCGCTAGGCGGCCCCCTCATCCCCCCGGGCGCGACCAAACCAGGATCACCGCACACGGGTAGCGGAACCCGGGGCGGATGAACTCCGCGGGGGCCTCGGTCCCCTTGAAGACCTCGATGGCCTCCAGGGGGCGGGCGAAGTTCTCGTTGAGCCCTGCGGCGGGATCCAGGGGGAAGAGGTGGCCGTCCATGTACACGTCCGGCGTGCAGCTCCGGCCCCGCACCTCCATGTGGGCCCTGGGGCCGTCGCGGAAGATGAGCACGCCCGGCACCTCGCGCAGGTGCTCGGCGAGGGGGATCTCCCCGCGGCGCTCCAGCGTCTCGCGGGTCAGGAAGGTCCCGAAGCCCAGGTTCATGCGCCGGATGAGTCCTTCCAGGTCCTGGCGGACCCTCCGGGGAGCCACGCTCACGCTGATCCCCTCGAGCTCGACGGCCTGCTGGGAGAGCTCGATCTCCACCGCCTGGGTCAGGTCGCCGGCGACGTGGACGGGGACCTCGCGGGCGGCGTACCCCAGGCGCTCCAGGTCCACGTAGTGCACCCCAGCGGCGCGCTCGCCCAGGGAGAAGTACCCGCGCTCGTTGGTGACGATGGCGGTCCCCGCCTCCCTCAGGCGCACGGTGACGCCGTCCACCGGCGCGCGGGACTCGGCGTCCAGCACCCGCCCCACCAGGATTCCCGACTTGCCGGGGTTCGAGAGGGGAAGGCGGATGGACTCGACGTGGAGCATCCCCGCCTCGATGGGGACCGCCACCGCGGGCGACGTCTTGCCCAGGGTGGCGGACAGGAGCACGACCACGTCGGCGGGGACGGCGCAGAACGCGAAGAGCCCGTCCTTGTCCGCAACCACCTCGGCGGTGCGGGCCATGGCGTCCCCGGGGGCCTGCCACGCGATCTTCGCCCGGGCTCCGCGGAGCGGGATCCCCGAGAGCGAGTCGGTGACCAACCCGGCCAGAACGCCCTGGGTGGTGGGGTCAACCACCCGCCCGCACACGCGGGCGATGGCGGCCCCGAGGGCGGAGGGATCCTGCGCGGAGACGGGGGGGGGTGACGCCAGCGGCCCGAGGCAGGCCGCGAGGGCGGCGACGAACGCGGTTCGGCTCATGCGCGGAGCGTACCGCCGCACGACGCCGCCGGTTCCACGCGGCCGGCCCCTGATCGTCCCCGGCAGGCAGGGGCGGGCTCGCTTGACACCCTCCCCGGCGCCACGGAGGTTGCCGGAGTCGGCCGGCTTCCTGCCGGCCCCCGCGCGCGTCACCTTCCCGCACCCGCTCCCATGAGATCACTCACCGTCTGCGCCCTGGCCCTCCTCGCGGCCGCTTCGGGGTGCGCCACCGCCGCCTCCGAGCCCGCTCCCGCTCCCGCAGGCCCCCGAGCGGGAGCCCCCGTCGCGGCCCCGGCCGCGCGCCCGGGCGGACAGACCGCCGCAGAGCCCTCTCCCCAGCCGTACGACCGCGTGGTCACCCCCGAGGCCGTCACCCGCGACGGCCTGTTCAAGGTGCACCGCATCGGCTCCAGGCTCCTGTTCGAGATCCCCAGGGCCCAACTGGACAAGGACCAGCTCCTGGTCACGGAGATCGCCAAGACCGTCCTCGGGTCGGGGTACGGCGGGCAGGCGGTGGGGAACCGGGTCCTGCGCTGGCAGCTCCGGGAGAACCGGGTCCACCTGCGCACCGTCTCCTACGAGGCCGTGGCCGACCCCGATTCCCCGGAGTACGCGGCGGTGCAGGCGGCCAACGTGGCCCCCATCGTGGCGACGCTCAACGTCGAAGCGTACGGGCCCGACAGCTCGGTGGTGGTGGACGTGAGCCGCATCTTCACCCAGCCCCCGGCGGAGCTCGGACCCGGGACGCGGATCCCCGGGACCGTGGACGCGGCGCGGTCGTGGATCGAGAGCGCCACGCCCTTCCCCGACAACCTGAACGTCTACGCCACGCTCACCTTCGCCCAGCCGCCCGCCGCGGCCCGCACGGTGGCCCCCGCGCCGGCACCCTTCGGCGCGAGGCCGAACACCAACCCGTCCAACACCATCGTCATGAGCTGGAGCTTCCACCGGCTCCCCGACGTCCCCATGAAGCCCCGCCTCTGCGACGACCGGGTGGGGTACTTCTCGGTGAACCTCACCGACTACACCGACGAGGGGCAGCAGGTGAAGGAGACATGCTTCATCACCCGCTACCGCCTGGAGAAGAGGGACCCGAACGCCGCCGTGTCCGACCCGGTGAAGCCCATCGTCTACTACATCGATCCGGCCACGCCGAAGAAGTGGGTGCCCTGGTTCAAGAAGGCGGTGGAGGACTGGCAGCCCGCCTTCGAGGCCGCCGGGTTCAGCAACGCCATCATCGCCAGGGAGGCGCCGGACGACCCCGACTGGTCGCCGGAGGACGCGCGCTACTCCGTGATCCGCTGGCTCCCCTCCACGGTGGAGAACGCCTCGGGGCCCCACGTCCACGACCCCCGCTCCGGCGAGATCCTGAATGCCCACATCCAGTTCTACCAGAACGTGCAGCGCCTGCAGCTCACCTGGTATTTCACGCAGGCGGCGGCGGTGGACCCCCGCGCCCGCTCCTTCCCCTTCCCCGACGAGCTCATGGGGCAGCTCCTCCGGTACGTGGTCGCCCACGAGGTGGGGCACACGCTGGGCTTCCCCCACAACTTCAAGGCGAGCGCGACGTACCCCACCGACTCCCTCCGGAGCGCGTCCTTCCTGCGGGAGTGGGGCCACGTCCCGTCGATCATGGACTACTCACGGATGAACTACCTCGTCCAGCCCGAGGACAACGTCCCGGTGGACCTGCTCATCCCTGGGATCGGGCCCTACGACACCTGGGCCACCATGTGGG
>JBFYZE010000429.1:0-7536 GCA_041309665.1 Gemmatimonadales bacterium
CCGCCGCATCATGGCCTACATCCGTCGCTACAACGACGACCCGCGGCCCATCAAGTGGCAATACGACGACCCCACACGACGGATCAACGTCGCTTAACGCTCACGTGTTACAGTCCACTAGGTAGGCTCGTATCCCTGGGCCCGCCGGAACGCGTCGCCGAGGTGGAGCTCGGTCAGCCAGCGGTCCATTTCGGTGGCGTGCATGAGATCTCCACTGATCCGGAGCATCATGGCGATGTCGCGAAGGTGGCGATCTGACCCCGAGGCCTGGTGGTACTGCAGCTTGCGGAGGACGACGTACTCCAACGGGGCAACCCAGATCTCGATGGCCTCGAGCCCCATCCGCACGCGGTGCTGGAAGGCCCAGGCGTGGAGGGGGTCGTCGCCTGCGAGGTAGATGTCCGCCCTGAGTGCCGTGTCCCGATGGATGACGTTGAAGTGCCCCGCCGGCGAGCGGGCGGCCTCCGCCTCCAGGATCTCCAACGGGGGCACGTAGTAGTCGTCCCCCTTGAACGCCTCTGCCAGTCGCGGGACCTCCGTCGGCGACAGCTCCAGGACGACATCGACGTCACGGGTGAATCGCGGGTCGCCGTAGATGACGGACGCGACCCCGCCCGTGATCATGTAGGGGATCCCGGTCCCCTCCAGGGGCTCGATGAAGAGCCCGATGAGGTCAGGGGCAGTCACCGCCGACCATGGCTCTCGTGCTGGCCAGAACCTCGCGCTCGGGCATGTCCGGCCAGCGGGCGCGCAAGGCAGCAGCCTTGAGCTCGTACGCCTGTCGGATGAGTGCGTGCATGACGGCCAGCTTGTGGGCGGGCGTCATGCGACGCAGAACGTCGGTTTCCTGGTCCAGGAAGGTCATGCCTGAAGTTTCCGGCGCCCAAGCGGCTGGGGCAAGGTGAGCGGGTCCATTCAGGGGTGCGGTCTTCCGCCTCCCCCCTTGCGTCCCGCCACCCCCCGGCCAGACGATCAGGCGGCTCCATCCGCTCCCAACGGCGAGGACACCCCGTGAACGCTCCCCAGGCGGTTGCCGCGACGCTGCCCCAGCCCAGCCGCCTCTATCGGTGGACGGTGCTCCTGTTCGTCAGCCTGGCGATGTTCGGGAACTACTACGTCTACGACTCGATGGGGCCGGTCTTCGACCTTCTCTCCACCCAGCTCGCCTTCACGGACCAGCAGAAGGGGCTCCTGTACTCGGCGTACAGCATCGCGGCGGTGCTGGTCCTCCTGGGGGGCGGGTACGTCATCGACCGTTGGGGGACGAAGAAGTCCATCACCCTCTTCGCCATCATCTGCCTGGTGGCCGCCTACGTCACCGCCGTGTCCGAGGTGTTCGGGGTGATGGTGACGGGTCGCTTCCTCCTGGGCGTCGGGGCCGAGCCCCTCATCGTGGCCGTGACCACGGCGCTGGCCAAGTGGTTCAAGGGGAAGGAGCTGAGCTTCGCCTTCGGCCTCAACCTCACCATCGCCAGGCTGGGGTCGGCGTCCGCCGACTGGTCCCCAACCTGGGCGGGGCCCCTCTACGACAACTGGCAGGACCCGCTCTGGCTGGCCACCGGGGTGGCGGCGGTCTCGGTGACGGGCGCCGTCCTCTACTGGATCCTCGAGCACCGGGCCGAGGGTCGCTACTCCCTGGGCGAAGCGGCGGAAACGGAGAAGATCGAGAAGGGCGGGCTCTACCGGTTCACGGCTTCGTACTGGTACATCGTGGCGCTCTGCGTGGTGTTCTACTCCACCGTCTTCCCGTTCCGCGCCTTCGCCATCGACTACTTCCAGCAGGCCCACGGCCTGCAGCGGGAGGCGGCGGGGATGCTCAACAGCTTCCTTCCCCTCTCGGCCATGGTGGCCACGCCCCTCTTCGGGCTCATGGTGGACCGGGTGGGGAAGCGGTCCTTCTTCATGGCGGTGGGCTCGCTCCTGCTCCTCCCCCTGTTCCTCGTGGTGACGTACGCGCCGGCGGGCCCGGCCATCGCCGTGGGCGGGGCCGAGATCCCCCTCACCCTCCTCCTGGTGATGACCACGCTGGGGGTGGCGTTCTCCCTCATCCCCGCCGTGATGTGGCCCTCGGTCGCCTACATCGTGGAGCAGAGCCGCCTGGGAACGGGGTACGCCCTCATGACGTTCTGCCAGCAGATCGGGGTGGCCATCATCCCGTGGCTCATCGGGTTCACCAACGATGCGTTCTCCGCCGGCCCCGATAACCCCGGCGGCTACGCTCCGGGGATGTGGATCTTCACCGCGCTTGCGTCCCTGGGGCTCTTCTTCTCGTTCATGCTCTGGAAGACGGAGCGGGGGCCGGGAAGCCACGGGCTGGAGACCATCACCATCCAGGCGGCGCCGCCGGCCTAGGGGGCGGGACCGGCGGAGGGGGTCAGGCCGGCGCGGAGCGCCGGAGCGTCAGCGGAGGCGGATGCGTGCCACCACCGCCCGGTGATCCGACGTCACCGAGTCGGCGACCACCACCGCGCTCCTCCCCTCCCAGGCCGATGCCGGCTTCACCATGATGTGATCGATCTCCTTCGTCGGCGTCGTCGCGGAGAAGGTGAAGCGGTCCGCCTCCGGCTTGGTGAGCACCTCGAACGTGGAAGCCCACCGCGTGATCGTGCGGGACCCCGGCACGTCGTTGAAATCCCCGAGGAGGATGGTGGGCAGCGAGACGGTGTCCAGGACGGCGCCCAGCGCGTCGACCTGCTTGAAGCGCAGCGTGTCGTCGGCCACCCAATCGAAGTGCACGTTCACCACCAGGACGCGGGCCCCGGATGGGAGCTCGAGCTCCGCGAGCAGGGCCACCCGCGGTTCGTTCCCGTCCGGGAGGCGCAGCGCGTGCTCACGGCGGATGGGGAAGCGGGAGAGGATGGCCAACCCGTATTCGCCGCCCTGATACGGGAAGAAGGCGCCGAAAGCATGGTGCATCCCCAGGGCGGCTCCGAGGACCCCGGGCTGGTCGGCGCTCCCGCTGCGAAGGACGCTTCGATCTACCTCCTGCAGGGCGACGACGTCGGCGTCGAAGGCGCGGATGGCCGCGGCGGTGCGGTCGAGGTCCACGACCTGGTCGTTGCCGCGGCCGTGCCGGATGTTGTACGTGGCGACGGTGATGTCGTCCACCCGAGGCGCGGGGGTCGCGGCCAGGAGGGCGGCGACGAGCAGGACGAGGGCGCGCATGCCGGGGAGTATGGACTCGCGAGGTGGTGCGAGTCCACCCGGGCCTGCGTCGTGACGGCGAACCGCCCCGGCGCTCTCCGACGCCGCCCTTCCCCAGCACCCCGACGGCGGCCGGCAAGTCCTCCGGACGGCAGCCGTTGCACACGAGCTCGCGCGCGCCCAGGATGCGGATCGTGTGCGTCGCCCCCAGAAGATGCCCTGCCCGCACGGCGTGGCGGGTGGGTCGCCGGCACGGAGTGATCCGTGTCCCGCGGGACTCAGCCGGCGGGTTCCTCGCCTGCCGCGTCGGCCGCCTCGCTGGGCGGATCACGGTTGGCATCGTGATCGATCACCGCTTTCACATTCTTGGCGCGCTTCTCCTCCGCCTTCGCCCGGTCCTTCTCCGCCTTCACTCGGACCTTCTCCCTCAGCTTGCGATTCTGGGGAGCGTCGCTCGAGCGCACATCCCGCGTCTTTCTGACATTGGACATCGGCCCACCCCTCCCCGGGACGGTTCGCTCTCGGTGCGTACTTCCTCGGAAGAGTAACGTAATGGACGGATGGTGCGTCGGCGGAATGGTCGGGCGGGCGGTCCCGGCTCCGCGATGCGCATGCCGAGCCACGGATGTTAGGTTCTCGAAGGCCGTGACCGACCGGGTCCCGCGCGACACCCACGTCCTCTCCAGCCCCGCCAACCATGGCTCTCGTACCTCTCCGCCTTGTCGTCACCTCCGCCGCGCTCCTCTTCCTCCTCGCCGGCTGCGCCCACAACCCCCCGACGTCCCCGGCCGCTCCCGCCGAGCGGGACATCTCGGCGACGCGGCCGATCGCGGAGACGCACCGCCGAACCATCGGCTTCCTGGAGCGGGGTGTGTGGGTTAGCAACGAGCTGGAGGGTGGACGCTTCACCGACGCGTGGATGGAGGGGGATTCGGTCCTGGTCCTCCACAACCGCCCGGAGAACGCCCCCATCAACAACAGCGCCTGGTACGCGTTCAAGGTGTGGTCCCGGTCCCCCGACACCCTCACGGTCCGGTTCACCTACGAGGACGGGCGGCATCGGTACTGGCCGAAGGCGCGCCGGCTCGGAGAGGCGGCGTGGACGGAGCTCGACTCCGCCCTGGTGCAGCGGGACTCCGTGACGCGGGGAGCCACCGTGCGCCTCCCCGTGGGGCCGGACACCCTCTGGGTGGCGGGACAGGAGATGCGCACCTCCACCTTCTTCAGCGGGTGGATCGACGGGCTGGCGACGCGTCCGGGCGTGTCCACGCGGGTCATCGCCACCACCCCGGGTGGCCGCCCCATCCGGCTCGTCCATGCCGGTGACGCCGGCGCGAAGCGGCACGTCCTGCTCATCGGGCGGCAGCATCCCCCGGAAGTGACGGGCACCAAGGGCCTGGTCCCGTTCGTGGAGGAGATGCTCGGGGATTCCCCGCTGGCCCGCGAGTTCCGGGAGCGGTTCCAGGTCCACGTCATCCCCCTGGTGAACCCCGACGGTGTGGACCTGGGGCACTGGCGCCACAACACGGGCGGGGTGGACCTGAACCGGGACTGGGTGGCGTTCCATCAGCCCGAGCCCCGGGCGGTCCGGGACGAGGCCCGCCGCTTCATGGCGCAACCGGGCTCCGAGCTCTGGTTCTTCGCCGACTTCCATTCCACCGGCCACGACGTGTTCTACACGCTGGAGCGGAGCCTCGAGACGAAGCCGGCCGGCGTCACGGACCGCTGGCTGGATCACCTCCGGACCGCGCTCCCCCATTACGAGGTGAGGGATTCGCCCTCGACGCTGGAGGGCACGCCCATGGCCCGGAACTGGGTGTACCGGGAGTTCGACAGGGCCCCCGGCCTCGTCTACGAGGTGGGGGACGACACCGACCCGGCGCTCATCCGGCAGGTGGCCGAGGAGGCCGCCCGGGGCACCATGCGGATCCTCCTGGACGAGCTGCGGAAGGTGGAGGTGGGCGGCGGTCGGTGACATCCACGACCCCGCCACGTCGGGATGGGCCCCAGCCCCCCCTCGGCGGCGACTTCCAGGTCTTCGCCAAGCCCGGCGGCGCCCTCTGCAACCTGGAGTGCCGCTACTGCTACTACCTGGACAAGAAGGCGCTCTACCCGCCCACGGGTCCCGCGCGCATGGGCGAGGCGCTGCTGGAGCGCTACGTCGTCCAGCACCTGGAGGCGAGCGGGGGCCCGGAGGTGCGCTTCTCCTGGCACGGCGGCGAGCCCACGCTCCTGGGCGTGGACTACTTCCGCTCCATCGTCGCCCTCCAGAAGAAGCACGCCTCTCCCGGCGTGCGGGTCTTCAACGCCCTGGTGACCAACGGGACGCTGCTGGACGAGGGGTGGGGGCGGTTCCTGGCGGAGGAGGGCTTTGCCGTGGGGCTCAGCCTGGACGGGCCCGCCGACCTCCACGACGCCTACCGGGTGACCAAGGGTGGGAGGCCGACCCACGCGCAGGTGATGCGCGGCTGGGATGTCCTCCGGAAGCACCGCGTGCCCACGGACGTCCTCTGTGTGGTGCACCGCCTGAACGCCCGGCATCCCCTGCGGGTCTACCGGTTCTTCAGGGAGATGGGCGCCGGCTACGTGGGGTTCCTCCCGTTGGTGGAGCGCCGCGACGATCTGGCCGCCGGGGTCGGCCCCGAGAGTGTGGGGGCCCGGGCCTTCGGCACGTTCCTCACCACGATCTTCGACGAGTGGGTCACGCGGGACATCGGCCGGATCATGGTGCAGACCTTCGACGAGGCGGCGCGGCCCGTCCGGGGGATGGAGCATTCCCTGTGCATCTTCCGCGAGACGTGCGGCGACGTGCCCGTCCTCGAGCACAACGGAGATCTGTACTCCTGCGACCACTTCGTGGACGACGCGCACCGGCTGGGCAACATCGCCGAGACGCAGCTGGGTGCCCTCCTCACCTCCGAGGCCCAGCTCCGCTTCGGCCGGGACAGCCGGGACCGGCTCCCCGGCTACTGCCTGCGGTGCCCGGTCCTGGCCATGTGCAACGGCGGGTGCCCCAAGGACCGGTTCATGCGGAGCCCCGACGGGGAGGAAGGGCTCAACTACCTCTGCCCCGGCTTCAAGGCCTTCTTCGGCCACGCCCGGCCGGTCTTCGAGAGGCTCGTACCCCTGTGGAAAGCCGGCGCCTCCGCCGAGGAGCTGATGCGCGCGGCGCGGGGAGTGGGTGCGACCTGAGGGCCCCTCAGCCGCTCAGGTGCTTCCGGAAGAAGGCCAGCGTGCGGCCCCAGGCCAGCTCCGCCGCCGCCTTGTCGTAGCGGGCCTCGTTGGTGTCGTTGCTGAAGGCGTGGTTCGCCCCCTCGTACATGTAGAGCTCGTAGGGCTTGCCGTGCGCCTTCAGGGCGGCCTCGTAGTCCGCGATCCCGGCGTTGATGCGCGTGTCCAGCCCTGCGTAGTGGAGGCAGAGCGGCGCCGTGATCTTCGGGACCTCCGCCACCGGGAGCTGGCTCCCGTAGTAGGGCACGCTGGCTGCGAGGGAGGTGCCGGCCGCGGCGAGCCGGTTGGCGTACCCGCCGCCCCAGCAGAAGCCCACCGCCCCCACCTTCCCCGTGCTCTCGGGGTGTCCCGACAGGAAGGGGACGGCGGTGCCCATGCGCGAGATGGTCTCGCCGGCGTCCAGGGTGCCGAGCATGGTGCGGGCCTGATCCTCGTCGTCGGGCGTCCCTCCCTGGGGGTGGAGCATGTCCACGCCCAGGGCCAGGAACCCTTCCAGGGCGAAGCGCCGCGTCACGTCCTCGATATGGGGGTTCAGCCCCCGGTTCTCGTGGATGACGATGACGCCGGGGCGCTTCTCCCCTCCCTTCCGGCGCGCGAGATAGCCGCCCATCCGGACGCCGTTGGCGTCCCACTCCGCCTGGGAGATCGCCAGCTCGGGGTGCTCCTGGGGGATGATCCGCCGGCTGTAGTCGTTCTGGAGGAGCGGAAGGACCGCCATGGCCGCCGCCGGCCCTCCCACGAGGCGGGCCAGCCGGTCCAGGAACGCCCTCCGGCTCATCCCTCCGTGGGTGAAGCGGTCGTAGAGGTCCAGGATGGCGGGGTTCATGGGATCCTCCGGTCCAGAGGGACGCGGGCATGATGGAGGGGCCGGGCGGGGGCGGCCCACGTCCCTAGAATACGCCACAGGTCCGCCGCGCACGAGGTCGCCCGTTCCTCGGAGTCGTCCCCAGCGACGGACGTGGATAGGTTGATTCTCTTTCTCCGTCCTTCCTGAGGGGCTCCCGTTGACGACTGGCACGACCCGCTCCGTCACCCTGAAGGCCAGCCTCTTCGTCGTCGCGAGCGTGCTGGGCTTCGGGGCGGTCCCCATCTTCACGCTCGTGGCCACAGGGGACGGGGCGTCGCTCGAGACGATCCTGTTCGTCCGCTATCTCCTGGCTG
>JBFYZE010000430.1:0-3181 GCA_041309665.1 Gemmatimonadales bacterium
GGGCCGCGCGCAGGGAGGCCGGCGCGCCGCGGCGCTCGGCCCCCGCCGCCGACGTGTCACCCGGGGACGCGGTCCGGGTCCACCCGTCCGGGGCGAAGGGGAAGGTGGTGGAGCTCCGCGACCGCCGTGCGCTGGTCGAGGTGGGCACGGTGCGCATGGAGCTTCCCATCGAGGACCTGGAGAAGGCCGGGGACGCGTCCGGCGCCCAGGGCGGGGACCTCCGGCGAGGAGGGTGGTCGGGGCCGCCGCTGGCGCAGGTGCGCACCGAGGTGGACCTCCGGGGGCTGCGCGTGGACGAGATGGAGGTGGAGCTCCTGAGGGCCCTCGACGAGGCGATCCGGGAGGACCTGTCCGAGCTGAGGATCATCCACGGAAAGGGGACGGGGGCGCTCCGCCAGCGCGTGGGCGAGCTCCTGGCCGGGGACCCGAGGCTGACCGGGTACCGCATGGGGACCCCCAGGGAGGGGGGCGCCGGCGTCACCGTGGTGGCGCTCCGATGATCCCCGACGACGTGGTGGACGAGGTCCGCGCCCGGGCCGACATCGTGGACATCATCGGCGAGCTCGTCCCGCTGAAGAAGTTCGGGAAGGAGTACAAGGCCCGCTGCCCCTTCCACGAGGAGCGCACGCCCTCGTTCTGCGTGGTGCCGGACAAGGGGTTCTACAAGTGCTTCGGGTGCGGCAAGTCCGGGGACGTCTTCTCCTTCGTCATGGAGCGCCTGGGGCTGGACTTCGTGGAGGCGGTCAAGCACGTGGCCGCGCGCTCGGGGGTTGAGGTGCGCGAGGTGAGCCGCCAGAAGGATGACGAGGACCCGCACCGGCCCCTCTACGAGCTCAACGCCTTCGCGCGGGACTGGTTCCGGGAGAGGCTTCTCGACCCGGCCACGGGGGGCGCCGCGCAGGCGTACCTTGTGGGAAGGGGGATCGACGCCCCCACCGCAGAACGCTTCGGCCTGGGCTACGCCCCGGACGAGTGGCGGGCGCTCCGGGACGCGGCGGCGCGCCACGGCCTGGACGAGACGCTCATGGTGGAGGTGGGGCTGCTCGGGAAGAGCGACCGCACCGCCGAGCCCTTCGATCGGTTCCGCGGCCGCATCATGTTCCCCATCGAGGGCGTGTCCGGGAGGGTGGTCGCCTTCGGCGGCCGCGTCATCCAGGGCGTGGAACGGAAGGACGCGCCCAAGTACCTCAACTCCCCCGAGACGCCCATCTACCACAAGGGCAACACCCTCTACGGCCTGTCGTGGGCGCGCCACGCCATCCGCCGCGAGAGCTCGGCGATCGTGGTGGAAGGGTACATGGACGTGGTGTCGCTGGCGGCCCACGGGTTCGAGAACGTCGTGGCCCCGCTGGGCACCGCGGTCACGCCCGAGCAGGCCAAGCTCGTCGGCCGGTACGCGCAGCGCATTCTCCTCCTCTTCGACAGCGACACGGCGGGGCTCAAGGCGACCTTCCGCGCCGGCGACGTCCTCCTGGCGGAGGGGCTCCATCCGGCGGTGGTCACGCTCCCGCCCGGCGAGGACCCGGACACCATGGTCCGCGGCCAGGGCGCAGCGGCGCTGCGCGCCCAGATGGACAACGCGCTGGACGTCCTGGACCGGAAGCTCCAGATCCTCGACGAGAAGGACTTCTTCTCCTCCATCGAGCGCACCCGCAAGGCGGTGGACTCCCTCCTTCCCACGCTGCGGGCCGCCGCCGACCCCACCCTGCGGGACATCTACGTGGCCAAGGTGGCCGCCCGCACCGGCGTCCGGCGCGACACGCTGGAGGGCGAGATGAGCAAGCCCGCGGCCGGCGCCCTGCGCCCGCCGCGGACGGAGGCGCCGGCCCCTGCGGCTCCGCGAGCGCCCCGGATCCCCAGGATGGGCGCCGAGCGCACGCTCCTCGTGCTCATGACCAAGAACGCCGACTACGTGGAGCGCGCCGGGGAGCACCTTGGGGCCGAGGACTTTGTGGATCCCGCATACCGCGCCATCTTTCAAGCGCTGATGACGGACCCGGAGCTGCGCGCTCCTCCGACGGCCATGGACCCGGTGGCGGCGCAGCGCTTCCAGGAGATCCTGGAGGACCCCGAGGAGATCGGCCATGCCGGCCGGGTCTTCGACGACGCCGTCGCCCGCGTGCGGGTCGCTACCCTGGGCCGGGCGCTCCGGCAGCTGGACCGCCGCATGGAGCAGAGCGGCGACGACGGCGAGAAGATGGCCCTCATGGAGGAGAAGGAGCGCCTGTCCCGGGAACGCCGGGCGCTGGCGCCGGACGACTGGACCACGACGACGAATCGCCTCCGAGGCGACCCGAACCCGAACCCGTAGGCCCGATGACCCCGCAGACCCGCAGCGCACTCAAGGAGCTCCAGCACCTCGACCTCCGCGTCCAGGAGGCCCACCAGCGCATCACCGCCTTCGATCCGCTGTTGGCCGAGGTGGAGGAACCGGCCCTGGTCCTCGCAGGCGAGGTGACCACGACGCGGAACCGTCTCCAGGAGATGAGACAGGACGAGCGGCGCCTGGAGCTCTCCATCGAGGAGAAGCGGGCGCGGGTGAAGCGGCTGGACGAGCGCCTCTCCGGTGTGCGCAACCTCCGCGAGGAGGCCGCGGTGAGCGCCGAGCTGGACATGGTCAGGCGCGCCCTCCAGAACGACGAGCAGGAGGCGTACACGCTCATCGATCAGGTCCGCAAGCTGGACGCGCGCCTGCTGGAGCTGGAGGCGGCCCTCAAGGAGGCCCAGGCGCAGGTGGAACCGCGCATGAGGGGGCTCATCGAGGAGCGGGACGGGGCCGAAGTCTCCCTGTCCACCCTGGAGGCGCAGAGGGAGGCGTTCGTGAAGGGGATGGACGCGCGCGAGGTGCACCTCTACGAGAGCATCCGCGCCGGCGGGCGCCGCCTGGCGGTGTCCGAGCTCACCGAGGACGGGGCGTGCGGGAACTGCTTCGGCGTGGTGCCCCTGCAGCTCCAGAACGAGGTGCGCCACGGCCGTGGGCTGATACGCTGCGAGGTGTGCGGCGTGATCCTCGCCTCGCCGTCGCAGCCCCCGGCCTCCGGCGGGGCGTAGGGCGCGGCAGCCCCGGCTCGCCCTCAGGAGACGTCATCTCTCCCGGCCCCGCGGTGCCCGCCCTCCGGCCCCGCTGGGCCGAGCCTCCCGCCCTGGACGAGGCGGCGGTGGCGGCCCTCACCGAAGCGCT
>JBFYZE010000431.1:0-6556 GCA_041309665.1 Gemmatimonadales bacterium
ACGCCGAGCTTATCTCGGACTTCGATCCGGAGGTCCGCTCGGCGATGACGCGCATGATCACCAGGCTGGGGCGCTCGTTCAGGGCACGTGTCCGAGCCTCACGCGGGACATGCCGCGTGGTCGGCTGATCCGCGGCCGCGTCCGGCGCGGGCTCCCTCACCCCCAGATGTCGAAGAAGTCCACCTGGCCACCGGGCGAGCCACCACGGCTTCCGCCGGTCAGGTACCCGCCCAGGATCCTCACCGCCTCCTGCGCACGGCGCTCCGCGGGAATCGGGTCCGCTCGACCCTCGCCGCCACCCTCCTCGAGCACCGCCAGGACCGCCTGGAGCCCCAGGCGTACCCCCACCTGAGGGTCTGGGTGGCTCATCTCCGCGGCCCGCGCCATGAGGAGCTCCTCGATGCCCCCGAGGACATGCGCCTGGAAGGCCGCGAACGCCCCGTCGCCGGCACCGGATGAGCTCCGCAGGGCCCGGAGGTAGGCGGCCCGGGCGGTGACCGCCTCCCCCAGGAGGCGGACCGCCCCCTCCACCACTTCCTCCAACCCAAGCCCCTCCAGGGCCCGGGAGGCGACCGCCTCGTCCCACCTGGCCGCTGCCTCCCGCCAGATCCGCTCTCCCAGGTAGGCGAGGAGCTCCTCCTTGCCCGCGAAGCGGGCATAGAAGGAGCCCACCGACGATCCCGCACGCTCCACGATCGCCTGCACGGTCAATCCGTCCAGGCCATCCTCGTCCAGGATCTCGAGGGAAGCGCGCACGATCCGCTCCAGCGTCCGGCGGGAGCGCAACTGTCGGGGCGGATGGGGAGGAAGGAGGTCGGTCACGAGCGGCGCCTAGAACAAGGTTCTGGTTCTAAAAAAGCACAAGAGTTGCTCTCCTGCAAGGATCCAGGTGAAGTCGCCCCGGGGTGCACCGGGCTGGACGCACGCCGGTTCCAGGCGCCCCGCCATGCCCGCGGCATCGGAGTCCTGACGCCGTCCTGACGCACCGTCCGCACGCTCGCACCCCCCTCACCGTGTGTCTCTCCACCTGGAAGCCCCATGTTGCCACCCAACCATCCCCCGGCGCTCTCCCTCCTCACCCACCCGTACGGAAGCCTCATCCCTGTCACCGGAGGAAAGCGACAGCTCCGTTCCGACGGGCGGGGCCCGGGGAGCGCTCTGGTCTGGTGCCTCCGCACCGGAGCCCACGAGCACGACATCTCGGTGGTGCGGGACCGGCCAGGGGGGCTGGCCCTGATCGTCGTGCTCCCCCCCGGGTCGGCGCCGGCGTCGGACGCCCGGCTCCTCACCACCGTCGACTCCGTTCGCCCCGCGGCGGTTCTCCCCTTCCATCCGGAGCCGGACGTGGACGATCTCGCGGCCTTGCTCCGCAGGCCCCCCGAGGACCTGGCCGTCGAGGTCACCGACTACGTGGCTTGGCGCGGTCTCAAGCTGGATCGGGAGACCGTCCACCTCATCCGCCGGATCGTGGCGCTCTCCGCCGACCTCAGGTCCATCACGGCCCTATGCCGGTCGCTCTACATGTCTCGGCGCGCGCTGGGCCGGCGTTTCGTGGCCCGTGGGCTCCCGGTCCCCTCCCACTGGCTTCACTTCGCCCGCCTGCTGAGGGTGGCCATCCGCCTCCAGAATACCGAGGACAGCGTCCTTGCCGCGGGGTTCGAGGTGGGATACCCGGACGCGTTCTCGCTCAGCAATCAGATGGTGCGCCTCACCGGGTATCGCCCCTCCGACGCGCGGGCCTTCCTGGGGTGGGAGTGGCTCGTGGAGGCATGGCTGCGCAGGGAGGCCGACGAGGGCGCCCTCGCCCCCGACCTCACCCTCGACATCCTCGCCGACCCCGGAGCCGCCATGGTGCTCGGGCTCCGCTCCCCCGTCGGGATGGTCGCTGAGAGCGTGCCGGACACGCTTCCCTCCCAGGGGAGCCCTGAGAAGGCTGCCGGATGAGGGGGTTGCCGACGAACCGGAGCCATCGGAGATTCGCCACCTCCCCCCTGGTGCATCATCATGAGGCCGCGCTCCCCCCCGGCGGAGCGCCGGGGGATCTACGCGTGAGCGCCGCCAGCACAACACACGACCGGCCGAAGCTGACGCTCTTCGGGGGCCCGCTGCTCCAGCGCAGCCCTGGTGTGCCCGTCCTCCTCACGCCGTCCCACGAGCGGCTCCTCGCCCTGGTGTGGGGGCACGAGGATCGGGGCATCTCCCGCACCGCCGCCATCTGGCTGCTCTGGGAGGTTGAGGACGCCCCGAAGTCCCGCCAGCGCTTGAGGCAGCTTCTGCACGACCTCGGAACCCGCCTCGGCTTCAGGCCCCTGGCCGGCCACGGCGAAGGCCGCCTCGTGCCGGGCTCGGGACTCGTTGCGTCGGATCTGGACGACTTCCATCACGCGCTCACCGCCCACGACCTCACCAAGGCCCTCTCCCTCTTCCGCCTCGGGTTCGCGTCGCGACTGGACGGGCGCACGGGGGGCGAGGAGTACGAGGACTGGCTGCTGGCGAAGCGCGAGACCTTGCGGCGCATGCTCAGGGAGGCCGCCGCCCGGGCGTGGGACCAGGCCCGGCCGGCCGGAGCCTGGGAGCGGGCGCTGGATGCCGCGGAGGTGCTCGCGGCGCTCGACCCCGGGAGTGAGGCCACGGTGACCAAGCTCGTCGAGGCGCGCGCCGTGACCGGCCGCATTCAGGGAGCCCAGCAGGCCGCCGCCGACTTCCTGGCCGGTCTTCCCGTGGGCACGCACCCGACCCGCGACGCCGCTGCGCTCTTCGACCGCGTCAGCCGCATGGGCCCAGCACCCATCGTGACCGGTTCCTCGAACCGTGCCCAGCCACCGCTGGTCGGGCGGCGGCACGCGCTCCAGGTCGCCCGCGGCGCCCTGGACCGGGTCGCGATGGGGAGCTTCGAGTTCCTGCTCTTCCGTGGCGAGGGCGGCGCCGGCAAGACGCGTCTCATGGAGGAGGTCCGCAAAGAGGCGGGCGTGGCCGGGTTCAACTGCCTCGGCGCCAGGCCCGTCGAGCTCGAGCGAAGGATCCCCCTGAACCCGCTCGTCGACATGCTCGGCGATCCGTCGGTGGCTCCGCACATCCGGGCCCTCGACGAGCCCTGGCGCGCCGTCATCGCCTCCCTTCTGCCCGTTCTTCCAGCAGGGATGGATCCCCCGGTGGTGCCGCCCATCGCGGAGACCAGCCTCAGCCGCCGCCTCTACGACGCCTTCGCCACGCTCTTCGCCGCGATGGCCGACTCCGGCCCCCACCTGCTCTTCCTGGACGACCTCCAGTGGGCGGATGCGACGACCGTGGCGGTTCTCCAGTTCGTGCAGCGCCGTTGGCGCTCAGGTCCCCTCGGCGTCGTCGCCGCCATCCGCCCCGAGCTGATCAGCGGATCCGACGAAGTGGCGCGCTATCTCTCGAACAGCGGGGACCTGCCCGTGACGGCGGTGGAGCTCGACGACCTCACGGAAGGCGAGGCCCGCACGCTCCTGGACCTCGTGGCCGGAGCCGAGCTCGAGGCCCCAGCCGCCGATCGGCTCCTGGCCCTGGGCGGCAGGAACCCGTTCTACCTCATCGAGCTCACCCGGGACTTCGTGGCGGGAAAGGTCCAGCTCCCCGAGCTGCCCACCGAGGCGATCACGCTGCCAATCTCGCTTCGACAGCTCCTCGAGCCCAGGATCCAGGAACTGGGAGAAGCAGCGGCCAACGTCGCCGCCCATCTGGCCGTATGGGGCCGCGCGATCACGCTGCCCGAACTCGCACTTCTCACCCGGAGCCCGCTGGAGGACACCGCCGGACGCGTCGAGGAGCTCGAGCGCTGCCGCCTCGCGACGGTCGAGGTGGGGCAGGTGAGCCTCGGGCACGAGCTCTTCCGGAGCACCATCTACCAGAGCCTGACCGCCACGCGCCGATCACTCCTTCATGGGCGCGTGGCGGAGTTCCTGAACGAACAGGACGGGCAGCAGCCCGGTGAGACAGCCATCCACTTCGCCCGAGCCGGCCACGCGCCGGGCGCGGCCAGGAGAGGGCGCGAGGCAGCCGACCGTGCCCTGGAGAGCGGAGCCATGGCAGAGGCCGCCTACTTCCTCCAGCTCGTGGTGGAGAACGTGGGCGATGCCGTGCTCAAGGCCGAGGCGACGGCAGACCTGGCGAAAGTGCTCCACATGAACCGCGAGATCACGCGCGCCAATCCCATGCTCGAGCTCGCGGCGTCCCGCCTGCGCGCGGTGGGCCGCCACGACCGTGCCCTGCGCATGGACATCCGGCGCGTGGAAGGGCTGGCCGAGGTCGGCGCCGCACCGCTCTCCGACCTGCTGGATCGCCTCGCCACCATCAAGTCGCTCGCCCGAGCCGCCAACGACGACGAAGCCCTCGCCCTGGCGCTCGACTCCGAGCTCCACCTCCTGCATCGCAGCGGCCGGGTCACCGAGATCCGCGCCCTCTTCGACGAGATCCGGCCCGTCACCGGGAGCCCCGATCGGGCCGCGGCCTGCCTGGCCAACGCGGCGTTGGCCCTGAACGTGCTGTTCGGCGATGCAGATGAGGCACTCAGGTGTGCCAGGGCGGCCGTGCGGATTGCGGAGGTGGGGGAACATACTCTTCAGGCACTGAGTCGGCTCATCATGGTGATCGTCACTCGAGGCGAGATGGGGCTGCCCAGTTACGCTCCGCTGCTAGCCCGAGCGACGGACTTGGCGCTGAGAAGCGGAGACCTCGCCTTGCGATTCCAGGTCGCGTCGAACCAGGGTGTCTACTTCCTCGACTCCGGAGATCCTGACCGGGCAGAGCCATCGCTGCTGATGGCGGGAGCGCTTTTATCCAGAGCCGACGCGTCAGTGCTGCGCATCTCTCACTACTGCAACATGGGTGAGTTGTGTATCGTCCGGCGGGACTTCCCGCAGGGCCGGAACTGGTTCCTCTCAGCACGTGACCTGCTCGGGCCAGGAATACCTGCCTTCTACAACAAGCTCGTATCTGCTGGGATGGGCATCTGTTCGCTGGAGTTCGGAGCCTTGGGCGAGGCCCGGACCTATGAAGCGCAACTCGACGCACCAGAGCCGCTCCTCTACTACGACCCCTGGCTCGTACTCCTCTTCCTCTCACGACTCCATGAGCGCCGTGGGAGTGTCCCCAAAGCTATGGCTGTGCTTGAGGCAAGCCGCGTGTCTCTGAAGAACCGGTTCCCCTTGACCTGGCTACGCGTGCAGCTCCGGCTGGGCACGCTGGCGAAGAAGCAGGGGGTGGCGATTGACTGCGAAGACCTCGTCTTCGCGACAGACCTTGCAGCACGACTCCAGTTGAGGCACCTGAATGATGAGGCTCAACTGCTGTTGCGGGATCACCGTAGAGGGAGGGCCTGATGCCGGTGGTTTGAGCTAGCTGCCGGCCGGCCTACGATGCATGCTGCTTGTTCCACTCAGAGCCGAACGCTCGGATCGCACTGCCACCGCGGGGATACGCTGGAGACGTCTGACGCACCACGGACAGGGCTACTTCTAGAGCACCTGGTTCACGTGATGCGCGCATAATCGCGGCGTATTCCGATATGAGATCCGACTCAACCAATGCATCGACCACCGCAGGGCAGAACTGCTTCCCGACATGCTGCCGGAGTTGCTCCATGACAGCAGGGACCGACAGCGCTGACCGATAAGGGCGATCCGACAACATGGCGTCAACGGCGTCACACACACCGATTATCCGAGCTCCCAACGGGATCCTGTCGCCCACCAAGCCATCCGGGTATCCCGTGCCATCTTCTTTCTCGTGGTGATGCCGTACTGCCAGAATCAGGGCTTCTGGCAAGGAAGACAGATTGCGAAGGAGTGCTTCACCCTTCGTCACGTGTGATTGGATTACTGCTCGCTCTTCCGCTGTGAGGCCTGCCGGCTTCGCGAGGATTCCCGTGTAGGTGGATTCGATCTTCCCGATGTCATGAAGGAGGGCTGCTTGTTCGATCTGCTCCACGGTCGCGCGGGGCAGGCCAAGCGCTTCGGCGATCTGCTTGGCGAGATACGCAACGCGAAGTGAATGGCCAGACGTGTAGGGGTCACGAGTCTCGATGGCCTTCACCAGCGCCTTGAGAAGGTCAGCGTTCGCTTCCCGAAGGCGACTTGTCGTCAGATAGGAATGCCGAATGAAGAGTAGGGGGAGCAGCACGACGAGTATGCCGGCCACGCCCACCTGCACATAAAGAAACGCCACCGCGATCGCGATCGGGCTGATCAAGATGTCATGGCGGCTGGCACCGGAGTGGCCCAGCATGTGCGAAAGCACTTCGGTGAACTGAAGGCCCTGGCTGAGGGCGACCACAGAGGATACGGCCACATGATTCACAGCCACGAACACCAGACCAAAGGCCATAAATGGCAGCAGTTGACCGGATAGCGCCACCGCCGAGCCTATCTCGACCCCGGGCTCCAGAGCCGTTCCGCCCAGCGCGGCGAAGGCCCAACCACCAAGGAAGGTGGCGCAGGTCCACTGCGCGACATTGAAGACCCCGCGAATAGGGATCTTCCGTCGCACGACGAACTCCCCAAGGGCCCCTGTGACCGGCATGAGGATCATGGCAGCG
>JBFYZE010000432.1:0-22344 GCA_041309665.1 Gemmatimonadales bacterium
TCGCCGAGCGAGTCCTTCTCTGTGCGGTATTCCTCGGCCATGGGGAGGCGCTCGGCTCACGGTTCGGGTTCGTTGGGTGCCGGGCCCGGAAGTTAACCCCGGTCCGCCCCTTGCGAGCACCGCCGGCGGGGATGCAGCGTGCGGCGCCGGCCCTCGCGGTCCAGGTCGCCGGCCGGCCACCCCTGCCCCGGGAGGACCCCCGTGAAGGACATCTTCGACGCCGCGGTGACGGAGGAGCAGGTTCGCCGCGTCCGGGCGCTGACTCCCCAGACCCGCCCCCTCTGGGGAAGGATGAACGCCCCGCAGATGCTGGCCCACGTCAACGTGAGCTACGAGATGGTGTACGAGGACAAGCACAAGCGGCCCGGCTACCTCCTCCGCCTCATCCTGCGCACGTTCGTGAAACCCTCGGTGGTGGGAGAGAAGCCGTACCGCAAGGGCGCACCCACGGCCCCGGCCTTCAAGATCGCGGGCGAGAGGGACTTCGAGCGGGAGCGGGAGCGTCTCATCGCCTACCTGCGCCGCACCCAGGCGCTGGGCGGCGCCCACTTCGAGGGGAAGGAGTCCCACTCCTTCGGCCCCCTCACCCGCACCGACTGGAACAACCTGTTCTACAAGCACCTGGATCACCATCTGACCCAGTTCGGCGTATGAGGAGAACGCGATGACCCCACGGAGCCGCGTACCCGTCCTCGCCCTGGCCCTCCTCGCCGCCTGCGCGCCCCCGGACGCCGGGCGACCGCCCGGGGAGCCCGAGCCCACCCTCCGCTTCCGCCCCGACGGCACCTTCGTCCTGGTCCACTTCACCGACGTCCAGGACGACCAGGACATCGACCCTCGCACCGTGCGCCTCATCGAGGCGGTGCTGGACGAGCATCGGCCCGACCTGGTGGTGTTCACGGGCGACAACGTGCGCGAGGGTCCCGAGACACCCGCGGACGTCCACCGCGCGGTGGATGGCTTCGCCGGCCCCGTGGAGTCACGGGGGATCGCGTGGGCGGTGACCTTCGGCAACCACGACGAGGACCACACGCCCGTGACCGGGATGGACGAAGCCGCCCAACTCGACCACTACATGTCCTTCCCCCACAACCTGAACCGTCCCTCTCCTGCCGGCATCCACGGGACGGGGAACGGCCACCTCCCGGTGCTGGGCTCACAGGGGGACGCTCCGGCCTTCAACGTCTGGCTCCTGGACTCGGGGCGGTACGTGCCCGACACCATCGCCGCCCAGGCGGTGGAGGACGACGGGCTGCGCACCTACGACTGGATCCGGCCCAGCCAGGTGGCCTGGTACGCCACGACCTCGCAGGCGCTGGAGGAGCGATGGGGCCGGAAGATCCCGGCCCTCATGTTCTTCCACATCCCCCTCCCCGAGTTCGCCCTCCTCTGGGAGCACGGAGAGAATCACGGCGTGACGGGCGAGAAGAACGAGAACGTGGCGGCCGGGGCGTTCAACAGCGGGCTCTTCGGCGCCGTCATGGACCGGGGCGACGTGGCCGGGATCTTCGTCGGCCACGACCACGTGAACGACTTCGTGGGCGACTACTTCGGCGTGCGCCTGGGCTATTCGGCCAACGTGGGGTTCGGGACCTACGGCCTGGAGGGCGACGACAAGGACCGGATGCGCGGCGCGCGCGTCTTCAGGATCCGGGAGGTCGACCCCCGGGCGTTCGAGACATTCATGGTCTACGCCCGGGACTACGGCATCCGGTAGGAGGCCCGGGCGATCCACTCGCGCAGCTCCTGCTCGTGCTGCCGGGTGGTGATGAGCGTGAGGACGTCGCCGCTCTCCACGCGGGTGAACCCCCGGGGGACCACGACCCGGTCCCCCCGCCGGAGCAGCGCGATGAGGGCGTGCTCGGGAACCTGGATGTCCCTCACCGCGCGGTCGCACACGCCCCGGTGCGACGGCGTCACCTGGAGCTCCACGTGCGCCGACTCGAAGCGGCTGTCGACAGGGAGGGCATCGCTCCGCTCCATCAGACGTTGGTGCTCGTCGGCCAACTCCTTGTAGGCCCACATCATCTCGGTGCGCCGGAGCACCCCCACCACCTTCCCTCCGTCCTGGGGATCGAGCACGGGGATCTGGAAGACGTCGTGCTCGGTGAAGCGCCGGAACGCGTGGCGCAGCGTCTCCTCCGGGGTGCACGTCACCACCGCACGGGTCATGACGTCCGCCACCGTGCGCCCCGCCATGTCCCCCTCCACGATGGCCTGTTCAAGGTCCGTCACCGACACGATGCCCGCGATGTGGTCGCCGACGTCCAGGACCACCCAGCTGTGGCTCCGGTCCCGGCGCGCCTTGGCAGCCAGGTCATCCAGCTTCGCGTCGGACCGTATCGAGGGAATCTCCTCGGTCATCGCGTCGGCCACCAGGAGAAGGTCGAGGGTGCCCAGCTCGGCCCTGGGCGCGGACAGCGCCCCGCGGCGGCGGAGCTTGATGGAGTAGATGGAGTCGGGGTCGATGCGCGACGCCAGAAGCTGGGCCACCACCACCGCCAGCATGAGCGGGAGGATGATCCGGTAGCTGTCGGTCATCTCGAACAGGATGACGATGGCCGTCATGGGCGCGTGGGACGATGCGCCGAACACGGCTGCCGCCCCCACCAGCGCGTACGCCCCCGCCGGCGCGGCGATCCCCGGGAGGAGCTGGCCCGCAGCCTTGCCGAACGCGCCCCCTGCCATGGCCCCGATGAAGAGGGCGGGCGCGAACACGCCCCCCGACCCCCCGGCCCCCAGCGTGATGGAGGTGGCGGCGATCTTCATGAACACGAGGGCCAGCATGAGCCCCGCCGACAGGGAGCCGGCCAGCGCCATCTCCACCCCTTCGTGTCCGACCCCGAAGAGGAGCCCGCTTCCCAGCGTCCCCATGAGCCCCACCGCCAGCCCTCCGGCCACCGCCTTCACCCAGATGGCCGTGTGCCACCGGTCGAACCAGTCCTCCACGCCGTAGACGGCGCGCACGAAGAGGAGAGAGACGACGCCGGTGACGAGGCCCAGGAGGAGGTAGAGCCCAAGCTCCCAGCGACTGACGAAGGTGAACACCTCGACCAGGCGGAACGCCGGCTCGGGGCCCAGCACCGCCTGGGCCACCGCCGTGGCGCTCACCGAGGCCACCACCACCAGCCCGAACGAGCGGGCCGCGAAGCTCCCCAGGATCACCTCCAGGCCGAAGAGGACGCCGGCCACCGGCGCGTTGAAGGTGGCGGCGATCGCGCCCGCCGAGCCGGCGGCCACCATGAGTTTGACCTGCTCGGAGGAGAGGCCGGCGAACTGGGCGAGCGCACTCCCGAGGGACGCGCCGATCTGCACGATGGGACCCTCGCGGCCCACCGAGCCGCCGGAGCCGATGGAGATGGCGCTGGAAACGGCCTTCGCGAAGGCCACGCGGGGGCGGATCTTCCCGCCCCGCATGCGCACGGCGAACTGCACCTCCGCCACGCCGTGACCTTTGGCCTCTTCCGCCCACCAGTGGAGGAAGTAGGCCACCACCACCATCCCCACCGCCGGCGCGGCGATGGTCACCGCCCAGGGCGGCACGGGAAGCCCGTACGTGCTCTCCAGCGTGGTCCCCTGGTCGAAGAAGACCCACTGGACGGCGCGGATCATCCAGCGCAGCGCGATGGCGCCCAGGCCCGCCACGATGCCCACGGCCACCGCCATGGCCAGCGGGCCCCAGGTCTCGGAGCGCTGGAGCGCAAGGCGGAGGGAGCGGAGGTGTGGGGGAGCGTTCATGGTGCGCACGGGGTCCGACGCGACCTCACCCCTTCCGGGGGCGGCTGGGGCGCATCTCCACGCGGCTCACGTGCGCCTCCCTCGGATACTCGAGAAGCTGGAGCACGGCCAGCGCGCAGTCGTCGGCCTCGAGGCGCCAGTCCCGCTCCTCCTCCGGTGCCCGCCCGCCGAACTCGGTGTTCACGCTCCCGGGCATGACGAGGCTCACCCGCACCCCCGCGTGGCGCACGTCGAGCATCATGGCCTCGGTCATCCCCAGCAGGCCGAACTTGCTGGCGTTGTAGCCCGTGCCGCCGGCGAAGGCGTTGCGGCTCGCCAGGGAGCCGATGTTGATGATCCAGCCGTCACCGTGCGCGGAGAGATGGGGGAGCGCGGCCTTCGAGCAGTAGAAGACGCCGCCCAGGTTCACGTCCACCTGCAGGCGCCACTCTTCCACCGAGAGCTGGCCGATGGGCTTGAGGATCCCGAGCCCGGCGTTGTTCACGAGGATGTCCAGGCGCCCCAGGCGCCGGACCGCCTCCTCGACGAGGTGGTCGCACTGGAACGGATCGGCCACGTCGCACGGGACACCGATCACCGTTCCCTCCGCCGTGGCGGCCAGGCGCGCCGCAGTGCCCTCCACGGCCTTCGCGGTGCGGGCGCTCACCACCACCGACGCGCCCGCGGCGGCCAGGCGCTCGGCGACGGCGAGGCCGATCCCCTTGGTGCTTCCCGTGACGAGGGCGACCTTCCCGGTGAGATCCGGCATGGCGATTCCTCCCTTGCTTCCTGGTGGGCCTCCGGCGCCCCGCGACGGGGGCGGGGGCGGCGCGGCGCGCCCGGGACTGGCACTCCGGGCCCCGACGCGCTTATGAGTGTCCCATGATCCAGCCCGGAATTCAACGTGTGGCCCTGGTCACCGGAGGGGCGGTACGCCTGGGGCGTGCCATCTCCATGGGGCTGGCGGAGGCCGGGTACGACCTCCTGGTCCACTACCGGTCGTCCGCCGGTCCCGCCGACGAGCTGGCCCGGGCCGTGGCGGGGCTGGGAGGTCGCTGTGTGGTGGTGCGGGCCGACCTGACCGACCCGGCGGCTCCCGACGCCGTGGTGGAAGCAGCGCGCTCCGCATACGGCCGCCTCGACCTGCTCGTGAACAGCGCCGCGAGCTTCGAAGCCCGCCCCCTGGCCGAGGTGGATGCGGCGGCTTGGGACGGCGTCATGGACCTGAACGTGCGGGCGCCCCACCTCCTCGTGCGCGCGGCCGAGGGGCTGCTCCGCCCGGCGCGGGGGGCGGTGGTGAACGTCCTGGACCTCTCGGCGTTCCAGCCCTGGAGCGAGCACCCGGCCCACGCCGTGTCCAAGGCGGCGCTGGCCCAGCTCACCCGGGTGCAGGCCCGCGCCCTGGCCCCGGAGGTGCGGGTCAACGCCGTCGCCCCGGGCGCCGTCCTTCCCCCCGAGGGCTATCCGCCCGAGCGCCTGGAGGCGCTCCGGGCCCGCACGCCCCTCGGCACGCTGGGGACCCCAGACGACGTCGTCCGCGCCGTGGTCTTCCTGGCCGGGGCGACGTTCATCACCGGGCAGATCCTGGCGGTGGACGGCGGGAGGCTTCTCGGTCCAGCGTGAGGTCTTCCCACGAGCACGGGTCCTCCAAGGGCTCCAGGTGCGTGGTCACCGTGATGCTGGGTACCGCGGCGCGGACCTGGGCCTCGATCTCCTCAAGGAGCTCGTGGCCGCGCTGGACCGTCCAAGCCCCGGGGACCAGGACGTGCATGGACGCGAAGCGCCGGGAGCCCGATTGACGCGTGCGGAGCGCGTGGAACTGGACACCGTCGGCCAGGTGGCTCTGGAGCACGTTCCGGATGACCCGCTGCTCCTGGTCGGGCAGGGCCACGTCCATGAGCCCCGACACCGAGCGCTGCATGATGGCGACGCCCGTGCGCACGATGTTCGCGGCCACGACGAGGGCCACGATGGGGTCCAGGCGCCCCCACCCGGTGAGCGCCACCGCGCCGACTCCCACCACCACGCCGACGGACGTCCACACGTCGGTGAGGAGGTGGCGGGCGTTGGCTTCCAGCGTGATGGACCCGTACCGCCTCCCGGCCCGCTGCAGCACGAGGGCTACGGCCAGGTTGATGCCGGACGCCACCAGCGAGACCGCCAGGCCGACACCGATGAGCTCCAGCGGACGCGGATTCAGGAGCCGCTGCACCGCCGCCACCGCGATGCTCGCGGCAGCCGCGACGATGAGCATCCCCTCCACCACGCTGGAGAAGTACTCGGCCTTGGTGTGGCCGTACGCGTGGTCCTCGTCGGCGGGCCGCGCGGCCACCGTCAGCATGGCCAGCGCCATGAATGCGCCGGCCAGATTGACCAGGGACTCGAGGGCGTCGGAGAGGAGCCCCACCGAGCCGGTGAGCCAGTACGCCGCCGCCTTCAGGGCGATGGTCAGGACCGCGGCGGCCGCCGAAAGCCAGGCGTAGCGGGTCAGGAATCTCCGATCCATGTCGTCCCGTGGGGAGCGTCGTCGCGCCGCGCGCAGGACTGAAGTATCGGGGATCGGGCCCGGCAGGGGGAGGCGCGGGGGTGGGCGCACGGCTGCGGAGTGGGTGTCACGCTACCCGGTGGCGCCGTCTTGCCCTCCTCCCCTCCCACCTCCTACCGTGCCGGCTCCACTCCCAGGAGGCCGCATGATGCACCGTGTCGTGGCGCGCGCCGTCGCGCCGTCGCTGGTGATCGCCCTCGCCCTGTCCGTCCAGGCGGCGTCCGCCCAGGCCGACACCTCCCTCGTCGCTCCGGGCGCGGCGCTGGAGAAGGTCTGGTGCTGCGGCGTCTTCCTCGAAGGACCCGCCGCGGCCCCGGACGGCACCATCTACTTCACCGACATCACCGGGAGCCACAACTACGTGGGGCGACCCACGGAGATGCTTGGCGGCGTGATCCGGCGCTACGATCCACGGACAGTGCAGACGACCGTACACCAGTCGCCCAGCGGAAACGCGACGGGGATCGACTTCGGCCCCGACGGCTCCATGTACGTCACGTACGCGGCGAACCTGGGCACGCGCCTGGTCACGCGCACCGACATGACCACCGGCCTGGGCTACGTGGTGGCGTACCGCTACCGCGGGCGCCCGTACAACTCGCCCAACGACCTCGTCGTCGACAGCAGGGGCCGCGTGTTCTTCTCCGACCCCCGCTACATCGGCGACGAGCCCATCGAGCAGCCGGTGCTGGGCGTGTACCGCGTGGACCCCGATGGATCACCGCACCTCCTCACCGCCGACCTGGGCAAGCCGAACGGCGTGGCGCTGTCCCCCGACGAGAAGACACTCTACGTGGCCAGCGTGGGGAAGTCGGAGACCGCGCCCCTCCCCGAGCCCGTCCCCACCCGGAGCGCCCTGGAGGCCATCACGGCGTACGACCTCCACGAGGACGGATCCCTCAGGTTCCGGAAGACGCTCGTGGACTTCATGGCGCAACGGGGGAAGCCCGAGACCAACGGCCCCGACGGCATCGACACCGACACGAGCGGCAACATCTGGGCGACCCAGGGCAACTGGAGGGCGGTCATCGCCTTCGACCCCGAAGGGAACGAGCTGGGGCGGATTCCCCTACCCGAGGGCGCGGCCAACCTGGAGTTCGGCCGCGGCGCGGAGGCCGACGTGCTCTACATCACCGGACGCACGGCGCTGTACCGGGTGAGGGTGAAGGCGCGGGGATGGCACGCGGGAGAGCGCTGACGCCTCACGCGAGGCCCGTCCGTCCCGCGGTCACATGCGCCAGGTCAGGCTCCCCCATCGGGCCCGCCCAGTGCCCTCAGCACAAGAGCGTGGATGTAGAGCACCTCGTCGTCGGGAAGTCCGTGGCCGAACGCGAGCGTGTCGGTCCGGGTGCGGATGACCACCCCCTTGGACGGGACCAGGCGCCGGAGGGCGCGCAACCACCCGGGCTCGTCGCGGCGCGGAGGGGAGGGGGGGAGGATGGGGCGGTCCCGGAGCGCGGCTCCTACCGTCCTCCGTCCCCCTCCGGCCCGCTGCGTACCGTCCCGAAGGGCGGCCGCCACCTGCGTCTGGGACGTCTCCGCGTGGAGCCCCAGGATCTCCGAGGCGGCAACGCGACGGCGCTTGCGGGACCACGCGCCACGCTCCTCCAGCGCGATCCCGTCGGGGGACGCCTCCAGCACCCACCCCCCACGCTCCGAGCGGAGGAAGGCGTTGAGCACCCCCACCGCCGGGATGATGAGGAAGAAGAGGGTGGCGAACCCGACCATGGCCACCTGGACCGGGACGGGCGTGCCCGTGTCGCGGAGGAACCGGAGGACGGACGGGCCGATGAGGACGGCGGCAGCCACGGGGAGCGCCACGCCAAGGAGCTGGAGGGGGCGGAAGTCGGGACCGGGGAGGGAGATCTCCACGCGCCCCATGAACTCCCGCACCTGACAGCGGGGCCGGAAGGGGCGAGGGATCGCGCCCGCCCCCTCTTCTCCGGCCTGGAGTCGCTCCTGGAAGGTGGTGTCCACGCGCTCGGGAGGAATGATCCGCTCCGTTCCGGCGGATGCGTCGGACAAGGGGAAGCCCAGGAGCTTCGCCACCTCCCCCGCCCGCTCCCTGGACTCGCCGAACACCTGGGACGACGAGAGGAGGACGGGACCTCTCCCGTCCCGCCTCCGGAGGAGCACCTCGTAGCTGTCGGAGGTGTCCGAGTCCCCCGCGATCAGGCGCAGGAGCACGGCGTCGAAGTCTCCCAGGCGATGCTCTTCCCTGCGCACCGGGACCAGGGGTCCCCACTCCTTGATCAGGACCCTGCGGTCGAGGTCCACGGTGGTCCACCTGCGCCCGAAGGCCAGGCCGCCGCCGATGCCGGCGAAGACCAGCCCCATGAGGGTCATGAGGGGCCACCCCCAACGCGGCACCTCGTCGGAGTTCTCCAGGCGGAGGAGCCCCAGCCCCACGAGGACGAGGAAGATCCCCGCGGCGAAGAAGGGAAGGCCGAAGACGGCCATACACCCTCCACCTTCGCGGAGGACCATGCTCCCGGGCGTGGCACGCGCTGCCTTCATGGCCGCAAAGTGCGGGGGTGCGGAGGCCCGTGCCAGGGCGCGGGTTCCCGGTGGTGCAGTACCACGCCTACACCACCGCCAGGAGCGCCATGCTGGGCCTCTCCCGGAAGCTGGCAGCGGAACCGGGCCCCGAGAACGTGACCGTGAACATGATCGCCCGCGGGCTTGCCACGCCCTGAGGGCGCGGCGGAACGCTCGGGAAGTCGCGGTGACGGCCCGCCTCGGCCAACTCCTACAGGGGCTCCCGGGGATCGTGTATAGTTGATGGCCCGATACTCCCGTCGAGCCATTGAGCCGCGCTTCGCATGCACCCAATCGTCGAGAAGACCGTCCTCTCGCCCAACGTCACCCGCCTCCGGGTGGCCGCCCCCCGCATCGCGGAGGTGCGCCGGCCCGGCCAGTTCGTGATCGTCCGCCGGGGCCCGGGCGCGGAGCGCATCCCGCTCACCATCGCCGACGTGGACCATGCCGAGGGCACCATCACCCTCGTGATCCAGGCGGTGGGGAAGAGCACCATGGACCTCTGCGACCTCGAGGTCGGCGACGCCATCCAGGACGTGGCCGGCCCGCTGGGCAAGCCCACCGAGCTCCTGGAGTCGGGCCACGCGGTGTGCGTCGGGGGCGGGGTGGGGACGGCGGTGGTCTACCCCATCGCCTCCGCGCTCCACCACGCCGGCGTGCGGGTGACCAGCGTCATCGGCGGCCGCTCGAAGGAGTGGGTGATCCTGGAGGAGGAGCTGGGCGCGTGCGGCGAGGTGATCGCCTGCACCGACGATGGGAGCCATGGGCGCGCGGGCTTCGTGACGGAGGCGCTGAAGGGGGTCCTCGAGGGCGGCGCAGTGGACGCGGTCTACGCCGTGGGCCCCGTGCCCATGATGCGCGCCGTATCCGAGCTGACCCGCCCGCTCGGGGTGCGCACCGTCGTGTCGCTCAACTCGATCATGATCGACGGCACCGGGATGTGCGGCGGGTGCCGGGTGAGCATCGGCGGGGAGACGAAGTACGCCTGCGTGGACGGTCCCGAGTTCGACGGCCACCTGGTGGACTTCGCCGTGCTCTCCGACCGGCTCTCGGCCTACGTGGACTTCGAGCGCGCGGCCGTGGAGCGCCGAGGAGCGTGCCGCCTGGAGCGCGTGCCATGAGCGGGAGCACGCCCCTGCGCGAGCGCCCGGCGCTCAGCAAGAAGGAGCGGATGGCCATCGACCGGCAGGCGATGCCCGAGCAGGAGGCCCCACTCCGGTCCCGCAACTTCCGGGAGGTCAACCTCGGCCTCGCCGAGCAGATCGCCTTCCTGGAGGCGGAGCGGTGCCTCCAGTGCAAGAAGCCCACCTGCATCGACGGGTGCCCGGTCCGGGTCAACATTCCGCGCTTCATCCGCCTCCTGGCCGAGGGCGACCTGGCCGGGGCGGCCGACTCGCTCCTGGACGACAACGCGCTCCCCTGCGTCACCGGCCGGGTCTGCCCCCAGGAGACCCAGTGCGAGGGCGAGTGCGTCCGCGGCAAGAGCGGCAAGCACGGGCTCCCCGTCGCCATCGGCTACCTGGAGCGCTACGTCGCCGACTGGGCCAACGCGCACGCGGACCAGCTAACCCGCCAGCCCGCGGCGCCCAGCGGCAAGAAGGTGGGGATCATCGGCTCCGGGCCGGCCGGACTCACCGCCGCCGGCGAGCTGGTCAAGGCCGGGCACCAGGTCACGGTCTTCGAGGCGTTCCACGCCCCCGGCGGGGTCCTGATCTATGGCATCCCCGAGTTCCGCCTCCCCAAGGACATCGTCCAGCAGGAGGTGGACCGGTTGGTTGCACAGGGCGTGAGGATCGAGCCCAATACGATCATCGGGAAGACCTACACCCTCCCCGAGCTGCGCGCCCTCTTCGACGCCGTCTTCGTCGGGGTCGGCGCCGGCCTCCCGGTCTTCATGAACGTCCCCGGCGAGGACCTGAAGGGCGTCTACTCGGCCAACGAGTACCTGACCCGCGTCAACCTCATGGGCGCGTGGAACTCGGACGCCGACACGCCCGTCCTCCACGGGCTGCGGGTCGCGGTGGTGGGCGGGGGCAACGTGGCCATGGACGCCGTGCGCACGGCGAAGCGCCTGGGCGCCGAGGAGGCGGTCATCGTCTACCGCCGCGGCAAGGACGAGCTCCCCGCCCGGGCCGAGGAGGTGCACCACGCCGAGCAGGAGGGGATCCGCTTCGAGTTCCTGGTCGCACCCCTCGAGGTCCTGGGCGACGAGCGGAACTGGGTCACCGGCCTCAGGTGCCAGCGCATGGAGCTCGGCGAGCCCGACGACTCGGGGCGTCGCCGCCCCGTTCCCATCCCCGGCTCCGAGTTCGTCCTCCCCTGCGACCAGGTGGTGGTGGCCATCGGCACGCGGAGCAATCCGCTGCTCACCTCCACCGCCCCCGACCTCAAGGTCAACCGCTGGGGCTACATCGAGGTGGACGAGAACGGGATGACCAGCATGCCCGGCGTCTTCGCCGGCGGCGACATCGTGCGCGGCGCGGCGACGGTCATCCTCGCGATGGGCGACGGCAAGCGGGCAGCGCATGCCATCGACGGGTACCTGAACGGGGGCGGCGCAGCGGCTTGAGGCTCGGCGCGGCGCGCCGCCTGTCTCGGCCTTGCCCTCCCCATACCTGCCCTGTACCGTGCCCCTCGGCTCGCACGGGGTGTGGGCCTTCCATCCGTCATTCAGACCCGAGGGGGTCCCTCGATGGACCTGCTGAAGATTTCTGCGGCGCTGGACGGTTTCTTCTGGGGCAAGTTCCTGGTGTACCTCTGCCTGTCGGCGGGGATCTACTTCTCGATCCGCATGCGATTCCCGCAGTTGCGGCTCATCAAGGACATGGTGGGCCAGCTCTTCGGAGGCAGGAGCTCCAAAGAGGGCGTCTCGTCGTTCCAGGGGTTCGCCATGGCTCTCGGCGGCCGGGTCGGCACCGGGAACATCACCGGCGTGGCCACCGCGATCTTCTTCGGCGGCCCGGGCGCCGTCTTCTGGATGTGGGCCATCGCGTTCCTCGGCTCCGGGTCGGCGTACATCGAGTCCGCGCTGGCGCAGGTGTGGAAGGAGGAGATCCACGGCGAGTACCGCGGCGGCCCTGCGTATTACATGGAGAAAGGGCTGGGTAGCAAAGGACTCGGGACGGCATTCGCCATCCTGACCATTCTTTCCTGCGGCATCCTCCTCCCCGGCATCCAATCCAATTCTTTCGCCATCGCGGCCAAGGCCTCGTTCAGCATTCCGCCCGTCTACATGGCTGTCGTGTACGGCGCCCTGATCTCCTACGTCATCTTCGGCGGCGGTAAGAGGATCGCGAAAACCGCAGCCCTGGTGGTTCCGTTCATGGCCGTCGGGTATGTCCTGCTTTCCATCGTCATCCTCTTCGTGCACGCCTCCAGGATCCCTTATGTGTTCGGATTGATCTTCAGCTCCGCGTTCAACATGAACGCGGTGTACGGCGCCGTGTTCGGGTTGGCCGTGAGCTGGGGCGTGAAGAGAGGCATCTTCTCCAACGAGGCCGGCCAGGGCACCGGCGCGCAGGCGGCCGGGGCCGCGGAGGTGTCGCACCCGGCGAAGCAGGGCCTGGTGCAGGCATTCTCCGTCTATGTGGACACGCTGTTCGTGTGCACGGCCACGGCCATCATGATCATCTCGACGGATTCGTTCAACGTCACGAGCCCGGCGGGAGGGTTCATCACGGAGAACGTCCCCGGCGTCGCGTACGGGAACTTCACGCAGACCGCGGTCAACACGGTCGTTCCCGGCTTCGGCGGGGGCTTCGTGGCCGTCGCGCTGTTCTTCTTCACCTTCACCACGGTCCTGGCCTACGCCTTCTACACCGACTCGAACGTCGGGTATCTCTTCCGGCACGACAGCGGCGGCCGGGGATACAAGATCACGCTGGCCGCATCGCGGGTCCTCCTGGTGGCCATGGTGGTCATCGGCACGCTGTCCTCGGCGGACGTCGTCTGGAACTTCGGCTCCGCCGGCGTCGGAGCCATGGCATGGTTCAACGTCATGGTCATCCTTCTGCTGACGAAGACAGGCATCGCGACGCTGAAGGACTACGAGCAGCAGAAGAAGATGGGCCTCGATCCGGTGTTCGTGCCGGAGCGCCTCGGGATCAAGGGCGCGGAGCTGTGGGACTCCATCGTGGCGAGGACCTATCCGGATCAGCTGGCCGCCTTGAAGGAGAAGGAGAGGACGGGGGCGTAGCGCCCGGGAGGCACGGCTGCGCGCCGGCAACGAGGGCGGCGCGACGCGGTCAGCGCACGGCGCCCCACCCCCGCAGGACCGGCCCCGTCTCCTCCACGCGGGCGGTGGAGTAGGCGCGCTCCCCGGACAGCTCGTCGTGCATGAGCGTCTTGAACACGCCGCCCAGGGCGAGCATGCCCACCAGGTTCGGGATGGCCGTGACGGCGACGGCGATGTTGGCCACGACCCAGAGGCGGTCCACGTCGGCGACGCCCGCCAGCGCGATCCCCGGCAGGAGGTAGAGCCAGCGGAGCGTGCGGAAGGCCCGTTCGCCCACCAGGCTCAGGAAGCTCGTCTCGAAGTAGACGTAGAACCCGATCTGCGTGGAGAGGCAGAAGGTCACGATGGCTCCGGACACGATGAGGGACGCCATCGGGGGGGAGAACACCCTGGAGAACGCCTCCAGCACCAGCTCGATGCCCGTGGCGCCGCTGTCCAGGGCGCCGGTGCACAGCATGGCCAGCGCCGACAGGGAGCAGATGACGAGGGTGTCGAAGAACACCTCGAAGGCGCCCCACACGCCCTGCTGGAACGGGTGCTCCACGTGGGCGGTGGCGTGCACCATGGGCGCCGTGCCCAGCCCCGCCTCGTTGGAGAGCATGCCCCGGGCCATGCCCTGCTTGAGGGCCTCGCTCACGGCCACGCCGGCCACGCCCCCGGCCCCCGCCACGGGCGTGAACGCGTGCGAAAGAATGGATCTGAAGACCCCGGGGAGGGCATCCGCGTTGGCGACGACGACGATCAGGGCTCCCGCGCAGTACGCCAGCGTCATGAAGGGCATCAGCCACCCGGAAACGCGGCCGATGCGCCGGACGCCGCCCAGCACCACCAGGGCCGTGACGACGGCCATGGCCGTCGTGACCAGATACGGATTCAAGCCATAGCCGGCCAGCAGGGCCCGCCCCACCGTGTGCGACTGGAGCATGGACGCCGAGAAGACCGCGTTGACGAGCATGCCTGCGCTGAACAGCAGGGCCAGGGGCGTCCACCCCAGACCCCGGCGGATGGTCGCATGGGGCCCACCGCTGAAGCGTCCCCCGGGGCCGCGCTCCCGGTAGTACACGCCCAAGGTGATCTCCACCGTCTTGGACATCATGCCGAAGAACGCCAGCACCCACATCCAGAAGATGGCGCCGGGCCCGCCGACGGAGAGCGCGGTGGCCACCCCGGCGATGTTCCCCATGCCCACGGTCCCGGCCAGGGAGGTCGCCGAGGCCTGGAAGGGCGTCATGCGCTGCCCCTCCACCCTGGTGCGGCCGCGGATCACGCGTCCCAGCGTGTTGGCCAGGATGTAGCGCGCCCCGGTGACCTGGAAGAAGCCCGAGCGCACGGTGAAGAGCACCGCCACGCCCGCCAGGAAGCCCATGGTCCAGGGGCCCCACAGGTAGGCGTCGATGAAGGCCAGGGCATCGAGGATGGGGTCGTACACGGGGCCTCCTTTGGCCGGAGCGGACCGTACGTTACCCGCCCCGGTGGCCTTTCCGACAGGTCGGGCATCCCACCCGTGCGCCGGAGGCTCCGCCGGCGCATGTTGAGCCCATGAGCGAAGCCATTGCCGGAGGGAGGCCCGGCCCGCGGCCTGCCGTGGGCGTCCATGTCATCGGGCAGACGCCCCGATCCGACCTGACGGAAGAGCTGACGGCCCGGTTCCCCGTCGTCCACTTCGAGATCGTCGGGGCCCTGGACGGCCTCGAGGGCGCGGACGTCCCCGCGTGCGGCCTACGCGCATACCCGCTGGAGACGCGGCTGCGCGACGGCACCCGAGTCGTGGTGGACGCTGCGTTCGTCGAGCCGCTCCTCCAGACCGCCGTGACGGCGCTGGATGCGCGGGTCTCGGCTCACCTGGTCCTGTGCGCAGGGCCGTTCCCACGGCTCGCCGCCCCCGCGCCGCCGGCGGGCTCACCCAGGCGCCCCACACCGCTCATCCGTCCCTTCGACGTGGCGGTCACGCACCTCGCCGCGCGGGGGCTGCGCCAGCTCGACGTCGTGGTTCCATTCGCCGCCCAGGCCACGCCCTCCCTGGACAAGTGGGGAGTGGCCGGCTTCGGCTGCCGGGTCCATGTCTTCGAGGAGCGGCCCCGCCATCGCCCCGTCGGCGACTGGGTCTCGGGCCTGGTGGCCGGCAGCCGTGCCCAGGCCCTCGTCTTCGACTACGTTGGAATGCGCGCCGACATCCTCGATGAAGCCGTCCACCGGCTGGACCGGCCGGTATTCGAGCTCGGCCGCCTCGCCTTGGACGCGTTGCAGGAAACCCTCGGGATTTCTGGAGACACCTGACATGAGCGACCCTGTGCGGCACGACCTGGTCGTCCACGGTGACATCGCCCTCCCGGGGGGAGGCTTGCTCAGAGGCGGATGGGTGGGCGTCACCGGCGGCCGCATCACCGCCGTCTCCCCGACGCCCCTCCCGGGAGAGCGCACCCTCGACGCGTCGGGCCGCCTGGTCCTTCCCGGCTTCGTGGACGCCCACGTGCACACGCGCTCCTGGGTGGACGAGGGGATCACCGCCACGACCCGGGCGGCCGCAGCGGGGGGGACCACCACGATCATCGACATGCCGTTCGACCGGCCTGCCAGACCGGTGAACACGCGGGAGCGTTTCGAGGCGAAGGTGGCCGCCGTCAACGCCGAGGCCGTGGTGGACGTGGCGCTCTACGGCACCTTCCCGCCCCAGGGCGACCTGGGCGTCATCGCCGAGATGGCGGCGGCGGGCACCGCCGGCTTCAAGGTGTCCACCATCGAGGTGGACCCGGTGCGCTTTCCCCGCATTCCCGACGGCAGGCTGTACGAGGCCTTCCAGGAAATCGCGAAGACGGCTCGGCCCGTGGCGGCGCACCAGGAGAACCAGGAGATCATCTTCTCCCAGGCCGAGGCGTTCCAGGCCCGGGGCGACACCAAGCCCATCGACCACGCGCTGTGCCGCCCACCCGTGGCCGAAGCGGAAGCCGCCGGGCGCCTTCTGGAGCTGGCCTACTGGACCGGCGCCCACCTCCACATGGTCCACGGCACCATCCCCCGCACCTTCGACCTCATCCAGTGGAACCGGAGCCAGGGCGTCTCGGCCACTGGTGAGACGTGCCTCCACTACCTGCTGCTCACCATGGACGCGCTCCGCGAGCTGGGCGGGCGGGCCAAGTGCAACCCGCCTCTTCGCACCCAGGAGGCCGTGGACGGGCTCTGGACCCGGCTCCAGGACGGGCGCATCGACATCGTCACCTCGGACCACTCCCCGTACCCCCTGCACCAGAAGGAGACCGAGAACATCTTCGACGCCCTCGCCGGCCTGCCGGGCGTGGAGACCCTCGGCCCGCTCCTCTTCAGCGAGGGCGTAGCCGCCGGGCGCATCACGCTGGCGCGCTTCCTGGAGCTGGTGGCCCGCGGTCCCGCCGACGTCTTCGGCTTGAGCCGGAAGGGCCGCCTGGAGGCCGGCGCCGACGCCGACTTCGTGGTCTTCGACCCGGACGCCGAGGGGATCCTGGACCAGGCCGCGCTGCACTACGCGGCGGGTTGGAGCCCCTTCCACGGACGGCCGGTCCGCGGGCGCGTCGTGTCCACGTGGCTCGGCGGCCGCTGCGTCCACGACGGCGGCGCCGTGGTCGGAACGCCGGGAACCGGCCGCTTCGTCAGCCCCGGATAGCCCCCCTTTCACCCCTACTCGTCATCGCCCATGTCGCTCCACGGCGTCTTTCCCATCCTCCCCACGCCCTTCACCCACTCCGGCGCGGTGGACGACGCCAGCATGCGCCGCCTCATCGACTTCGAGCTGGAGGTGGGCGCCCACGGCGTGAGCGTGCTGGGCTTCATGGGCGAGGCGCACCGGCTCGCCGGCGTCGATCGCAGGCAGGTCGTGGCCGCATCGGTGGACCAGGCCGCCGGCGCCTTCCCGGTGTGGGTGGGCGTGCTGGCCTTCGGCGCCGCGGGCGCCATCGAGCAGGCCCAGGAAGCCCAGGAGCTGGGGGCCGGGGGGGTGTTCGTGGCGCCTCCTCCCGTGCAGAACGACCAGGCCATCTTCGACTACTACGCCTCGGTGGCCGAGGCGGTGGACATCCCCATCGCCATCCACGACTTCCCCGAGTCGTTCACGACGCTCCTCTCCCCCGAGCTCATCGCGCGCATGGGCCGCGAGATCGCCGGGCTGCTGTACATCAAGCTCGAGGACTACCCGGCGCCGGCGAAGATGGGCCGCATCCAGCAGCACGGCCGCGACGCCATCGGGATCTTCGGAGGGCTGGGCGGGATGTACTTCCTGGAGGAGCTGCAGCGGGGCTCCCTGGGCATCATGACGGGCTTCGCCTGGCCCGAGGTGCTGGTGGGCGTCTACAACGCCTTCCGGGCGGGAGACGTGGCGAAGGCCGCAGCCATCTTCGACCGCTTCATGCCCCTGATCCGCTACGAGTTCCAGCCGAAGATCGGCCTGGCGTACCGGAAGCACGTGTTCAAGAGGCGGGGCATCTTCGACACGGCGTTCATCCGCCCTCCGGGGATGCAGCTCGACGAGTACACCCGGGGCGAGCTGGAGGCGGTCATCCGGCGGGTGGGACTCGACCTGGAGACCGCGGGGCCGCATGCCGTGGACGTCGGTCTCGAGACGCGGGCTCAGATCCGCAGCCAGTAGTTCGGCTTCACCATGAGCACGTGGGTGGCTGGAAACGTGAGGGTGGGTCGAACGTGAGGCGGGGAGCGTCCGTGCGATGGGTGCTCCGTAGGAGCGCTAACGGTGCCCCCCTCCATGCGCCAGCCACCGCTCCGCGTCCAGCGCCGCCATGCACCCGGTCCCCGCCGCCGAGATCGCCTGGCGGTAGTAGTCGTCCATGACGTCGCCGCAGGCGAAGATCCCCTCCACCGAGGTGTGGGTGCGCCACGGCACCGGCATCTCGATGTAGCCGTTGGGCTTGAGCTTGATCTTCCCCTTGAGGAACGCGGTGTTGGGCTGGTGTCCGATGGCCACGAAGAGCCCGGCCACCTGGGTGTCGCTCTCCTCGCCTGTGACGGTGTCCTTCAGGCGGAGCCCGGTGATGAAGTCGCCGCCCAGGACGTCGACGACCACCTTGTTCCACAGGGGGCGGATCCTGGGGTTGGAGAGAGCCTTCTCCACCATGATCTTCGAGGCGCGGAACTCGTCGCGGCGGTGGATGACGAGCACCTCCTTGCCGAACTTCGTCAGGTAGGTGGCCTCCTCCAGCGCCGAGTCACCGCCCCCCACCACCGCCAGCACCTGGTTGCGGAACGGGGGCAGCGCACCGTCGCACGTCGCGCAGGCGCTCACGCCGCCCCCCGAGTGCGCGAGGCGCTCCTCGTTGGGCAGGCCGATCCACTTGGCGTTGGCCCCGGTGGCGAGGATGACCGCGTCGGCCTTCACCGTCTTGCCGCCGCTGGACCTGAGGGTGAAAGGACGCTCCTCCACCTCGATGTCCACCACGTCCTCGGTGAGGATGCGCACGTCGAAGCGCTGGGCCTGGGCGCGCATCTCCATCATAAGGTCCTGACCCAGCACGCCGTCCTTGAAGCCGGGGAAGTTCTCCACCTCGGTGGTGAACATGAGCTGGCCGCCGGGGATCATGGTGCGGCTCCCGGCACCCTCGAACACGAGGGGCTCGAGCTGGGCCCGGGCGGCGTAGATGGCGGCGGTCCAGCCGGCGGGGCCGGATCCGATGATGACGACCTTCTCATGCTCGCGGGGCGTGTTGTCGGCCATGATATCCCTGCCTGGGGTGCGGTTACTTGTCCTTGAATGCCTTGGACGCCGTGGAGTGCCCGGGGTTCACCCGGGCCGCGGGGTCCAGGTGGTGCACGGCCTGGTTGGCGGCGATGGCGGCCTCGGCGAAGCCGGCGGCGATGAGGTCCAGCTTCCCGGGGTAGTCAACCAGGTCGCCGGCGGCCCAGATGCCGGGTACGCTGGTCTCCATGAGCGCGCTCACCTTCACCCGGTTCTTCTCCACGGCGAGCCCCCAGTGCGCGATGGGGCCCAGGTCGGGCTTGAAGCCCAGGAAGGCGAACACCGCGTCGCACGCCAGGCGCGTCTCCTCGCCGGTTCGGTTGTCGAAGACCGTCACCGCCTCGACGCGCTCCTCGCCGTGGATCTCCCGGACCTCGTGGAAGGTGCGGAGCGCCATGCCGCCGGCGGTCACAGCGGCCTCCATCCTCGCCACCGTGGCCTGGTGCGCGCGCCACCCGTCGCGCCGGTGCACGAGCGTGGTGGTGGCGGCGTGGTCCTTGAGGATGAGCGCCCAGTCCATCGCCGAGTCGCCGCCCCCCACCACGACCACCCGCTTGCCCGCCCACGCTGCCGGGTCCTTCACCGAGTGCTCCACCCCCTTGTTCAGGAGCGCGTCGTACCCGGCGGCCTCGAGCACCATGGGCTCGAGGGAGCCCTTCCCCCCGGCGAGGATGACGGCCCGGGTCCGGTACTCGCCTCGGCGCCCCACCAGGCGGAAGCCCCCGTCCTCCCGGATGACCGCCCGGATCCGCTCGTCCAGGACCACCTCGGGGTCGAACTGCAGCCCCTGCTCGATGAGGCTCCGCACCAGGTCCTTGGCCAGGACCCGGGGGAATCCTCCCACGTCGAACACGTCCTTCTCCGGGTAGAGGGCGGCCATCTGGCCGCCCAACTCCGGGAGGGCGTCGATGATCCGCGTGGAGCTCCCCCGCAGCCCGGCGTAGAACGCGGCGAAGAGGCCTGCGGGGCCTCCGCCGATGATGGTGATGTCGCGGACTTCGTCGGCCATGGGGTCCGGATCGGGAGGGTGTTCGGAAGCGCTGAAGTCTAACCCGCGCCGGGGGTGGGTCCAACGCCTTCCGCCCCACCCCCCCGGAACAACGCCGACGCCCTGTAGCGGGCCACCCCATTTGCGGCCAGGAGCTTGATGCCGACGGCCGCGGGCACCCCGATGAGGAGCCCAACGAACCCGAAGTAGAACCCGCCCACGGCGAGGGACAGGAGCACCCATACGGGGTGCAGCCCCACCGAGTCGCCCACGACGCGCGGGCTGATGACGGAGCTCTCCAGCACCTGGGCTGCACCGTACACCACGGCCACCTTGAGGAGGGAGGCCCCCACGCTCCCGCCCACGAGGGCGAGGAAGAGGGCGGGAATCAGGCTGAGGACGAGCCCCAGGTAGGGGACCACGTTGAAGACGGCCACCAGGAGGCCGAGCATGGCCGCGTGGGGGAAGGACAGGAGAGCCAGCCCTGCGCCGGTGATGAGCCCCATGGCCGCCGCGACCGTCACCTGGCCGCGGAGGTAGCGCCCCAGGAGCCGGTCGTACTCACGGGCGAAGGCCAGCACCGGCGCCTTGCGCTGCGCAGGCACCAGGTCGGCCGCGGCGTCCGTAAGGCGGTTCCAGTCCCGGAGGAGGTAGAAGGTGAGCACCGGCGTCAGCACCACGTATCCCGCCATGGTCAGGAAGGCCCCGACCCCCCGCCCCATCCCCATGACGCTCTTCCACGCCCACCCGGCAAGCGCCTCCCGGCGTGCCTCGAGGAACGCCATCACGGCCGCCGAGTCCACCGCGCGCAGGCGCGCCACGAGCGCCTCTTCGTCCAGGAGCGGCAGGTCCATCTCCAGCACCCGCTCCCGCAGGCCGTCCATCCACCCCGCCAGACGCTGGAAGAACACCGGCGCCTGCTCGGCCACCTGGGAGAGCTGGTGGAACGCCGCAGGGACCCCGAGGAAGATGAGCACCGCCACCAGCGCCAGGGCGGGGAGCGCGAGAACGGCGATGGCCAGCACCCGCGGAATCCGGCGTGCCTCCAGGAGGTCCACCAGGGGGTCCAGGATGTACGCCAGCGCCACCGCCAACACGAAGGGCGCCAGCACCGACCCCGCAGTGACCAGGAGCCAGTCCAGCACCAGGAGCCCGGCGACGGCCAGGAGGGTGCCGTGCCCCGGCTTGCCGCGGAACGGCGACAGGAGGGCCCAGAGCAGCAGGAAGAGCAGCAGAGGGTTCAGCACACCGTGCAGGGTGAAGAGGAAGAACCCCAGCACGAGGAGCACCGCCGCGGCCTGGATGCCGTGCCACATCGCGATCTCGGTCCGCTCCACGAACCCTCCCGGGCTTCGCCTGTCTGGTGACGGCCTGTCCGCCGGCCGCTACTGCGTCTCGCCGCCCAGGAGCTCCCGGGCCACGTTCACCACGTCGCGCGCGTTGTCGTAGGAGATGCGTGCCGCCGCCTCCGGGAGGGGGAGCCACACGCACTCGGTGATCCCCTCCGCCGCCTCCGGCTTCGGCTCACCCTGCTCCGACGTCATCAGGTAGAACGCGCAGAACTTGTGGATGAGCTTCCCCTTGGCCCGGAAGTACCAGTCGATGGAGGCCAACTCCTGGCCGAGGACCAGGTCCATCAGCCCCGTCTCCTCCCGGACCTCACGCATCGCCGCCTCCCCACTCCCCTCCCCGTTCTCCAGATGCCCTTTGGGGAGCCCCCAGTTCTGGTACGGGTCGCGGATGACGAGGATGTGCGGCTCGCCTCCGATGACACGCGCCACCACGCCGCCGGCGCTCCGCTCGATCCTGGCCCGTGTCCGCTTCGCCATGAAGACCTAGAAGATGGTGAGGCGCACGTAGCGCTTGGGGTTCTCGCGGAGATCCTTGAGCAGCGTGCTCAGTTCCAGGAGGGCGTCCTCGGCGCGCAGGGCCAGGGTGGTGTCGGTCACCATCCGCCCCAGAGTGCCCTGACCCGCTTCCATCTGGGCGGTCACGCGGTCGAGGCGGGCGAAGGCCGAGTCGGCCCGGGCCAGCGCCGCCGCCAGCTCGTCGCTGGACTCGGCCAGATCCGCGGCGATCTTGCTCGCGTCGCGGGTCGCGCTGGACACGTTCCCGATGATGGAGTCCAGTTGGGCGTCGGCGAGGATCTGCTCGATGCGCTCGAAGGAGCGCCGTGCCACCCTCGACGACGCCTCGATCTCGGCCACGGCGCTGTCCACGCTCACCGTGATGCTCATGGCGATGTCCGACTGCTGGTCCACCAGGGCTCTCAGGTCCGCGCTCACCGCCGCGAAGTTCTCGATGGCCCGGGAGAGGTTCACCGCCGTGGAGTCGTTGAACGCGACCTCGAACCGGTCCGTGAGGTCCGCCAGGTTCGAGGAGATCTGCTCCGCCGACGCCGTGAGGCGCGACATCTCCGGGAGCGTGTAGCCGCCCAGCACCGGGACGCCGTCATGGCGGGTGTCGGGGGCCACAGGGTAGAAGTCGAACCCGGGGAAGCTGCTCCGGGGCACGATCTCCGCCTGCCAGTCGCCGAAGAACGACTCGGGAGCCAGGAGCACGGCCGCGTCGGGAGGGAGGGCGAGCTCCGTGCTCAGCTCCAGCCT
>JBFYZE010000433.1:0-5485 GCA_041309665.1 Gemmatimonadales bacterium
CTCTGGGACACTACCCATGGCCGTGCTGCCGGTTGACCAGAGCGGGGGCAGAGTCGTGGCCGCGAGGGGGACAACGCCGTCTGACATGCGCGTCCCGCCAGCGCGGCATCCGGCGATCCGAGGGAACCGGCGCGAGTGGCGGCGGGAGCGGAAGCGGTAGCGAGAGCGGGGTGCTTGGGAGGAGATGGACATGGGAACTCCCGGAGCGCCGGTTCGGGACGATTGAACGGTCCCGGCGCCCGTGGCTCGACCGGCTAGGCGTGGGGGCCCGCGCCTGCCCGCTCGGCCCTACTCCGCGGTCAACCCCAGCGCCTCCAGCACCAGCTTGTCCTGCTGTGCGGCGTGGTCCCTCGCCTTCCCCTCGGCCGGGCTGGCCCGGTCGGGGCGCGACACGTGCGCCATGGGGAGCTTGCGGGGCACCACGGCACGCAGGCGCGGGCCCACGAACGTGAGCGCGCCCATGTTGCGAGGCTCCTCCTGCGCCCACACCACCGTCTTCAGGTTGGGGTAGCGGTCGAGGAGCTCCTGGAGTCGCTCCGCCGGGAACGGATAGAGCAGCTCGAGGCGCGCGAGCGCCGTGGAGGCGGCGTCGGTGCGGCGGGCGTGGCCCTGCATGTCGTAGTAGAACTTCCCGGCGCAGAGCACGAGACGCTCGATGGTCCCGGGCTCCGTGACCGTGGGGTCGTCCAGCACCGATCGGAAGGTCCCGTAGGTGAGCTCCGCGACCGGGGACGTGGCCAGGGGGTGCCTGAGCAGGCTCTTCGGCGTCATGACCACCATGGGACGCTCCGGGCGGCACAGCGCCTGGCGGCGGAGCAGGTGGAAGTGCTGCGCGGGCGTGGTGGGGTACGTGACCCGCATGTTGTCTTCGGCGCAGAGTTGGAGGAACCGCTCGAGGCGTGCGCTCGAGTGCTCGGGGCCCTGGCCTTCGTATCCGTGGGGCAGGAGGAGCGTGAGGCGGGAGTGCTGCCCCCACTTCGTGGTCCCGGCAGCCATGAACTGGTCGATCATGACCTGGGCGACGTTGGCGAAGTCGCCGAACTGGGCTTCCCAGATGACCACGTCGCTTGTGGCGCCCACCGAGTACCCGTACTCGAAGCCGACCACCGCCATCTCGGTGAGGGGGGAGTTGTGGACCTCGAGCCGGGTCTCGGACACCTGCTGGACGGGCACGAACTCCGCCCCGGTGTCCACGTCGTGGATGACCAGGTGGCGATGGCTGAAGGTGCCGCGCTCGGCGTCCTGTCCGGTGAGGCGCACGGGGATCCCGTCCAGGAGGAGGGACCCGAAGGCCAGTGACTCGGCGTGCCCCCAGTCCAGGGCCTTCTCCGGGCCGAACTCCTTGCCGCGCCGCTCCAGCTGCCGCCATAGCTTGGGGTGGGGCTTGAATCCCTCGGGCAGCGATACGAGGGCGCGGTTCACGGCCTCGAGGGACGGGAGCGCGACCCCGGTGTCGGCGGGGTACACGGCAATCTCGTGGTCCGGGTCGAGCTCGTCGTCCCCCACCGGCCTGAACTCCCGGACGTGGTCCTGGGCCGTGCGCAGCGTCGCCGCGACCTCCTCCTGCATGGCCTGGACGTCGGCGTCGGACACCACGCCCTCCCCCCGCAGCGTGTCCGCGAAGAGCGTGCGCACGGTGGGATGCTCGGTGATGGTCCTGTACAGGACGGGCTGGGTATAGAAGGGCTCGTCGCCCTCGTTGTGCCCGTGGCGCCGGTATCCCACCAGGTCGATGACGAAGTCGTCCCTGAAGCGTGCCCGGTACGCCATGGCCAGCCGCACGGACGCCAGGCATGCCTCGGGGTCGTCGGCGTTCACGTGCACCACGGGGATCCCGTATCCCTTGGCCAGGTCGCTGGCGTAGAACGTGGAGCGGCTGTCGTGGGGGTCGGTGGTGAAGCCGATCTGGTTGTTGACGATGACGTGGATGGTGCCGCCCACGTCGAAGCCGCCGAGGCGCGCCATGTTCAGCGTCTCGGCGACCACGCCCTCACCGCCGAAGGCGGCGTCGCCGTGCATGACCACGGGGACGACGGCGAACGGGTCGGGGGCGCTGTGCCTGGTGGGGCCGTCGAACTGGCGGGCCCGGCTGAACCCGCCCACCACCGGGTTCACGAACTCCAGGTGGCTGGGGTTGGGCATGAGGGTGACCCGGATCTCGCCGGCTCCCTCGACGGCGCGTACGCCCCGCGCGCCATGGTGGTACTTCACGTCGCCGGTCCCTCCCACGTCGAGCTGGCCGCCCTGGAGGCTCGGGCCCTCGAACTCGGCGAGGAGCTCGCCGTAGGACACCCCCACGGTGTGCGTGAGGACGTTCAGGCGTCCTCGGTGGGCCATCCCGAGGACCACCTCGCGGCCTCCGGCCCGGGCGGCTTCCTCGATGACGAGGTCGAGCATGGGAACGAGCACGTCGTTCCCCTCCAGCGAGAAGCGCTTCTGACCCAGGTACGCACGGTGGAGGAACTGCTCCAGCCCTTCCGCCTCCGAGAGCCTGAAGAGGAGCGCGCGCTTCTGGCCGGGCGTCATCGCGGGGCGGTGGGCGGCGGTCGCCACCTGGTCCCAGAGCCAGTCCACCTTCACGTGGTCGTCCACGTGCTCGAACTCGTAGCCCAGCGATCCGGCGTAGACCGACTTCAACTCCTGGAGCGCGTCGGCCACCGAGCGCTCCTTGTCGTCGTCCATGACCAGCGAAGACGGGAGGAGGGCCAGCTCCTCCATCGAGGTCCCGAAGAACGCCGGGTTCAGCTGGGGATGCCCAGGGGGCTCGTTACCCAGGGGATCGATGCGCGAGAGCTGATGGCCGTGGTCACGGAAGGCCTGGAGCACTGCCGCCGCCCGGGAGACCATGGGCAGAGCCCGGCGCAGGCGGTCCTCCGCCTCCGAGCGGGCCGGCGACGCGGGCTCGGGGGCTCGGGGGGGTGCGGCGGGTGCAGCGGCGACGACGGGGGTCGTGGTGGCGGTTGCGGCTGCTCCCCGATACCCGTCGAGCTGGTCCGGGACCAAGAGCCCCTCGCGCCGGACCCGGTCTCCGCCGTCGGCGAAGAGCCTGCGCCAGGCCTCGGGCACCGAGTCGGGGTTGCGGGCGTACTGCTCGAAGATGGCCTGGGCGTAGGCGGCGTTCTGACTGTCGAAGAGGGGTTCGTCCATCGGAGCGGCTCTCGTCGGTGCCTCCACCGGCCAGGAGGCGGGTCCCAAAGGTAAGGCTTTTCAGACGACCTTGGAGCGGTCGAGGGGGGTTTGCGCACCCCCCCCGCGCCGGGGTAGCATCCCCGCCGTGAGCCCCACTACCCCCCATCTTCCCGCCGGATGCTGCGTGGTCCGGGAAACGCCGTCCGCCGGGCGGCCGGCGCTGGTCCATCCGCTCTGGGCGGAGGGCCTGCCCTGGCTGGTGCAGGGCACCACCGAGCGGGGGGACGGCCCCGAGCCCTTCGACCTCGGCCTCTTCAGCGATGCCTCGCCGGCCTGCACGGTCCTGGCGAATTGGGAGAGGCTTCGCAGGGACACGGGAGCCCTGCGGGTGGTGCTCGCCCACCAGGTCCACGGGGCCGCCGTGCGGATGCACGGCGCCGGCCCCCCCGGGGTGTGCCTGGCCGAGCCCTGCGACGGGCATGTGACCGCCACGGCGCTCACCCTCCTCGCGGTCACGGTCGCCGACTGTGTGCCCGTGTCGGTGGTGGATCCCGAGCGCCGTGCGGTGGCGCTCCTCCACGCGGGGTGGAGGGGCGCGGCGGCGGGGATCGTGGAGCGGGGACTCGAGGTGCTCAGGGACCGCCTGGGCTCACGCGCGGCGGACCTCCTGGTGCACCTGGGGCCTGCGATCTGCGGGCGCTGCTACGAGGTCGGCCCGGAGGTGTTCCGGGGCCTTGGGCTCCCCGAGCCGGGAGCACCTGCCCCGTTGGACCTGCGCGCCGTCCTGGCCCATCGCGCCGTGGCCGCCGGCGTGGGTGCGGGGAGCATCTCCGTGTCGGCCCACTGCACGCTCTGCGGCGACGCGGGGCTCTTCTCCCACCGGGGCGGCGAGCGGGCGCGGCAGGTCGGCTACCTGGGCGTGCGAGGATGATCCCGCCAGGGCCCGCCCCGACGGAGGCCGGCCTCTGCCCGACGTGCCTGCACAGGCGGCTGGTGGGGAACCGGAAGGGATCGCTGTTCTCCCTCTGCAGGCGGTCCGAGCTGGACCGGCGCTATCCCCGATATCCTCCGCTCCCGGTTCTCCGGTGCGACGGGTACGAGAAGCACACCGAGCACTCGGGGGATCCGGGAGAGCCGGACGCGGACACGGGGGTGGCGTCCTAGGGCCCGGGGGAGGCGGGTGACGGAAAGCGGGCGGCCCAGGCGCGCCACAGCTCCCTGACGAGGAGGGTGAGGAGGGGGAGCCAGACGGCCAGGTGGACCCAGACGGGAAGAGGGCCCGAGCCCGGGAGCGATCCGACCGGGAGCGCCACGTACGGCAGGAAGGCCAGGCCGGTGAAGAGAATCCAGGGCCAGGCGAGCCTGAGCGCCGCGAACGGGAGGATCCACAGGGCGTACCAGGGGCGCAGCACCGGCGTGAGGAGGAGCGCGGCGCCGAGGATCCAGAGCAGCGCGGCCTCGACCCTCATCCGCCTCCACGCGGCCCAGACCGAGACGCCGAGGACCAACGCCAGCGCGACGAGCCTGGGGGCCGCGTCGCCGGGGACGGCGGACTCGACGAGGAGGTAGGGTCCCTCGAGGAAGCGCCCCTCCAGGAAGACCCGTGCGGGCGCGGTGAGGAGCTCGCGCCCCGCCAGCGCATAGGGTGCGGCGACCACCGCCATCGCCGCGAGGCACCCCACCAGGAATCGGTACCCGCTGCGGCGGGCCAGAGCCGGCAAGGCGGCCAGGGACGCCGGCGTCACCATGCAGCTCAAGCCCATGGCGACGCCGGAGGCGGTGGGCACGCGGGCGAGGAGCACCGCCAGCGCCAGCGGGAAGCTGACCAGGGGGACGAGGTGCCCGCTCCACGCCACCTCCAGCACCAGGAGCGGTGACCAGAGCCAGAGGAGTTGGGTGAGCCGGCGGCTCCGACCCGTGTGGTGGGCGACGCGACCCAGGACCCAACCCGTCGCGAGGTCCAGGCCCACCCACAGGAGCTTGGCCTGCAGGAGCGCGCCCCCGGCCAGGGAGAGGATCAGGAACGAGATCTGGGCGAGGGGTGGAAAGGGCGTCACCGAGCCGGGGTCGGGGATCTGGTGGAACCAGGGCGTGCGCAGCCCGGCCAGGTCGGGGTCGAGGGGAGAGCGCCCGAAGGGGCCGAAGCCGGCCGTCTGGATGTGGCCGTCCCACAGGTATCGGTACGCGTCGGTGGAGAGCGACGGGTCCAGGGGGAGGAGGACGAGGCGCATCGCGACCGCCGTCACCCAGAGCAGCGCGGCGCCGCCCCGGGCGTCCTTGACCAGGCTGGCGGCCAGGGCGTAGGCGGCGAAGGCGCCGGCGAAGAAGAGCGCCCGCCAGCCCGGGGCGTCGGCGG
>JBFYZE010000434.1:0-5243 GCA_041309665.1 Gemmatimonadales bacterium
AGGCCGACGTGGTGTCGGCGCGACTCCGCGAGGCGTATCCCGGGTCCAACCGGAACAAGGCGCTCCAGGTGGACGGCCTCCACGGCGCCCTGGCGGAGGGGTACCGGCGCAACCTCCTCCTCCTCACCGGAGCCGTCGCGCTGGTGCTCCTCATCGCGTGCGGCAACGTGGCCAGCCTGCTCATGGCCCGGGGCTCCGCCCGCTCCGCCGAGCTCTCCGTGCGCGCGGCGCTGGGCGCCGGCCGATCTCGTCTGGCGCGCCAGCTCCTGGCGGAGTGCGGGGTCCTGGCGCTCGCCGCCGGCGCTGCGGGCGTGTCGCTCGCCATCCTCTTCGAGCGCCTGATCCTGAGGTTCGTGGCCATGGACCTCCTGGGCGTGACGCGCGCGGGGCTCTCCTGGCCCATGCTCGCCATCGCGCTGGCGCTCTCGGGCGCCACCGCCCTGCTCTTCGGCGTGTACCCGTCCTTCTCCGCCGCCCGGACGGACCTGGCGAGCAGCCTGAGGGAGGCGGGGCGGCGTGCGGGATCGAGGCGGGGGCTCCGCGTCCGCAGCGGGCTCGTGGTGCTCCAGATGGCCGTGTCCACCGTCCTCCTCGTGGGCTCGGGGCTCCTCATCCAGAGCCTGGACCGGCTCCGGAGCGTGGACCTGGGGTTCAGATCCGAAGGTCTCCTCACCGCAACCTTCGCGCTCCCCAGGGATCGCTACGCCACTCCCGCGGACAGGGTGCGGTTCGTCCGTGAGATGGAGGAAGCGGTCCAGGCCCTCCCCGGCGTCGCCTCGGTCGCGTTCGTCAGCAGGCTCCCGCTGGTGAACCGCGGCGGGAACTACAGCGTCTGGAATCCCGACGCCCTTCCGGAGCCTGGGGCGCGGCGCCCGTGGGCGGACCGGCGCTCCGTGCTCCCCGGCTACTTCCAGGCCATGGACATCCCGGTGGTGGAGGGCCGCGACCTCTCCGAGGGCGACGTGGAGGGCGCTCCGCCCGTCGCCGTGCTGTCCAGGTCGTCGGCGGACCAGCTCTTCCCCGCCCAGAGCCCCCTCGGACGCCAGGTCGCCATGGACCTGGGAGGAAGCGAGCCCCTCCTCGTCGAGGTCGTGGGCGTGGTGGCGGACCATCGCACCTATTCCCTGGCGAGCCCCACCCGACCCACCATCTTCCTCCCCTACGCCCAGCTCCCCGAGGGCCGGATGAGCCTCACCGTGGCGGCGGCCGACCCCATGTCGGTGGCGCGGCCCCTCCAGGCCCGGATCTGGGAACTGGACCGGGACATCCTCCTCACCGACGTGCGCACCATGGCGGACATCGTCCTCGGGTCCATCTCGGACACCCGGTCCATGACCACCATGCTCGGCCTCTTCGCCCTCGTGGCCATCGCCCTGGCGGCGCTGGGACTCTACGGCGTGCTGGCCTTCTTCGTGGCCAAGCGCACGCACGAGATCGGCATCCGAGTGGCACTGGGCGCCTCGGCGGCCCAGGTGCTCGGGCTCGTGGTGACCCGGGGGCTCGCCCTGGCCTTCACCGGTGCGGCTCTCGGCGTCGTGGGGTCCATCTGGGGGGTGGGCGCGGTGCGGGCCATGCTCTTCCAGACGAGCGTGACCGACCCCGGCGCCTTCGCCGGCGTGACGGCCTTCTTCCTCCTGGTGTCCCTGGCGGCCTGCGCCCTCCCCGCGTGGAGAGCGCTCCGGGTGGATCCGGCGGAGGCGTTCCGGGCGGAGTGACGGAGGGCGGGGCCCGGGGGCCCCGCTCCCGCCCCGGCGTGGATGGCGCGCCCGGGAAGCGTTACGATGCTCCCGAGGATGCCCCGGGCCGCGCCCGGGCCGCGCCTCCCGGGAGCCCGCTCCCGGGACCCACCGATCCTGGAGATCCCACCGTGACCATGCACGCGCGCGGCTACGCGGCCATGTCCGCTTCGGCGCCCCTCGTCCCCTTCCGATTCGAGCGGCGCGATCCGCGGCCCGACGACGTCCACATCGAGATCCTCTACTGCGGCGTCTGCCACTCGGACATCCACACGGTCCGCGACGACTGGGGCCCGGCCGCCTACCCGGTGGTGCCGGGACACGAGATCATAGGCCGCGTGGTGGGCGTCGGCTCCGCCGTCACCCGCTTCAGGCCCGGCGATCGCGTGGGCGTCGGCTGCTTGGTGGATTCCTGCCGGGAGTGCGCACCGTGCGACCGGGGCCTGGAGCAGTATTGCGCCAACGGCCCCACGTGGACGTACAACTCCCAGGACCGGCACGACCAGCAGCCCACCCAGGGCGGCTACTCCGACCGCCTGGTGGTGAGCGATCGGTTCGTGCTGAGCGTCCCCGAAGGCCTGGACCTCAGGGCCGCGGCCCCGCTCCTCTGCGCCGGAATCACCATGTGGTCGCCGCTCCACCACTGGAAGGCGGGGCCCGGGATGCAGGTCGCCATCGTCGGCCTGGGCGGCCTGGGGCACATGGGGCTCAAGCTGGCGAAGGCGCTGGGCGCCGAGGTGACGCTGTTCACCCGGTCCCCGGGAAAGGAAGCCGACGCACTGCGCCTGGGCGCGGAGCGTGTCGTCCTCTCCACGGACGCCGAGGCCATGAAGAAGGTCCGGGGCCGCTTCGACCTCATCGTGGACACGGTGCCCAACGCCCACGACCTGAACCCCTACGTGCCGACGCTTGCCCTCGACGGCTCCCTCGTCCTGGTGGGGTATCTCGGCGGCCTGGAGCCCGCGGTCCACTCCGTGCCCCTCATCATCGGCCGCAGGTCCGTCGCGGGCTCGGTCATCGGCGGCCTCCCCGAGACCCAGGAGCTGCTCGATTTCTGCGGCCGGCACGGCATCACCGCCGACGTGGAGGTGATCCGCATGGCCCAGATCAACGAGGCGTACGAGCGCATGATCCGGAGCGACGTGAAGTACCGCTTCGTCATCGACATGGCCACGCTGGACGGTTGACCCATGGTCCCCACCCGCGCCCTCGGCACCCAGGGCCTCGAGGTCTCCGCCCTCGGCCTCGGCTGCATGACCATGAGCCACGGCTACGGCGCCCCCGAAGAGCGCGACGAGCGCGAGTCCATCGCCACCATCCACCGCGCGCTGGAGCTGGGCGTCACCCTCTTCGACACCGCCGAGATGTACGGGCCCTTCACCAACGAGGATCTCCTGGGGCGCGCCCTCGGCGGGCGCCGTGACCAGGCTGTCATCGCCACCAAGTTCGGCTTCAGGTTCGACGGCCCGAAGACCACGGGCGTGGACAGCCGTCCCGAGCACGTCCGCGAGGCCGTGGAGGGCTCGCTCGAGCGCCTCTCCACCGACCGCATCGACCTCCTCTACCAGCACCGGGTGGACCGCGCCGTCCCCATCGAGGACGTGGTGGGCGTGATGGCCGACCTGGTGCGCGAGGGGAAGGTGCGCTTCCTCGGCCTCTCCGAGGCCGGCGAAGAGACCCTTCGGCGCGCCCACGCAGTCCACCCCATCTCGGCCCTGCAGAGCGAGTATTCGCTCTGGGAGCGGAACCTGGAGCCCCGCATCATCCCGGTGCTGCGGGAGCTGGGGATCGGCCTCGTGCCGTTCAGCCCCCTTGGGCGCGGCTTCCTCACCGGCACCGCGCGGCCGGCGGAGGAGCTCCCCGAGGGCGACTTCCGGCGCCAGGCCGACCCGCGCTACCTGAAGGAGAACTTCGACGCCAACATGCAGGCTGCTGCTGCCGTGCGTGACTTCGCGAGGCAGCGGGATCTCACGCCCGCGCAGGTCGCCCTGGCATGGATCCTCCACAAGGGCCCGGACATCGTGCCCATCCCGGGGACCAAGCGGCGCCGCACGCTGGAGGAGAACGTCGCCTCCGCCGCGGTGGCGCTGAGCGGCGACGACATGGCCTTCCTCGACGCCGCGCTTTCGCCGGAGAAGATCAGCGGGGCGCGCTACTTCCCCGCGAACATGGCGATGGTGGATCGCTGACGCCTCAGGACGCCGGCCTCCGCGTGTGCCTGTCCGCCCAGTCGAGCCAGCGCTGCCAGCGGTCCACCAGGTAGCTCGGCACCGAGATGCCGTGGTACTGCCCGGGATAGATGACGAGCTGGGTCTCCTTCCCCTGGCTCTTCAGCGCCTGGTACATCTGCTCCGACCCGACGGCGGGCACGTTGAAGTCCTTCTCACCCACCATGAAGAGCGTCGGCGTGGTGATCTTGTCGGCCTGGAAGAACGGATACGAGACCTTCATCCACGCCTCGGGGTTCTCCCACGGCCGCCCCAGTTCGGTCTCGTACTGGTAGATGTACTGGTCCACGCCGTACATGGAGAGCTGCAGGCTGCTCCCGGCGCCGGAGATGGCGGCCTTGAAGCGCGGGTCCCGGGCAATGGTGTAGTTGGTGGTGATCCCCCCGTAGCTCCAGCCGCCGATGACCAGCCGGTCCGGGTCGGCAACGCCCAGGCGCACGGCCTCGTCCACGGTGGCGAGGACGTCCCCCACCTCCAGGCCGCCCCAGTCGGCCCGGATGGCCCGGGTGAACGCCTCGCCGCGGCCGGTGCTACCGCGGTAGTTGGGCATGATCACGGCGTAGCCGCGGGCGGCAAAGAGCTGGGCCGTGGTGTTGAAGTCGTGCTGGGACTGCGAGGTCGGCCCTCCGTGGATGTAGAGGAACGCCGGCACCCGCGTGCCCTCCCGGTAGCCCACGGGGGTGACCATGACGGCGTTGATGTCGGTGCCGTCGGGAGCCTTCCCGGTGATGTCCCGGTACGCGCCGACGGAGATGCCGGCCAGCCATTCGGCATTCTGATTCGACAGAGGCCGGGGGGCCGCACCCTCCAGGGCGAAGACCTCGTAGGGGCGCGTGGCGTCGCCGTCGAGGATGGCGATCCGGCCGGACGGAGCCAGCGTGAAGGCCGAGACGGCGCGCCGGCCCTCCAGGATCCGCGTCAGGGCGCCGGTGGCCACGTCCATGCGCACGAAGTGCACGGCGCGGTCGTCCTCGAGGAGGCCGAAGAGCGCCTTGCCGTCGGCTGCCCAGGCGTAGGAGGCGACGTTGCGGTCCAGCGTCGGGGCGATCTCCCGCGGCGTGCCCCCCGCGGCCGGGATCACCATCACCCGCTCCAGGTTGTAGAAGTAGTACGCTGGGTCGCTCCAGGCAGTGTACGCGATGGACTTCCCGTCCGGTGACCAGCGCGGGGCCCAGTCGCGCCCGGGGCTGGTGGTGACGGCCGACAGCGTCGCGCCGGGCTTCGCGTCCACGACCCAGATGTCGGTGTTGACGTTCCGGTCGGGGTCGGGCGTGCGGTT
>JBFYZE010000435.1:0-4088 GCA_041309665.1 Gemmatimonadales bacterium
GTGCACGGTGATCCGGCCTTCGTTCCCGGCACCTGCGCCGACTGCCACATGAACCAGGCGTTCGGCGAGAAGTCGGGCGGCCACACGTTCAAGATGTCCTACGTGGGCACCACCGGCCTCCCGGTGCAGAACCTGGCCAGCTGCCAGGCGTGCCACAAGACGGTGGAGAGCTTCAGCCACTTCGGCCTCCGGGCCGAGATCGGCCAGCTTCTCCACGACGTGGATAACGAGCTCATCCGCATCGGCATCAAGACCGCCGGCAACCACTACGTGAAGCCGGGGACGTATCCGGCCGACGTGGCGGCGGGCTTCCTCAACTGGTATCTCTTCGAGGAAGACAAGAGCTTCGGCATGCACAACCCGCCGTACGCCCGTGCCGTGCTGCGCAACACGCTGGCGAAGCTGAAGACCTTCTAGGTCCGACGCCGATCCGGCGGAAGCAGGAAGGGCACCCGCTCCGGAGCGATCCGGGGCGGGTGCCCTCGCGTTGGCCCCCTGGTTACACTTCCTGCACGCGCGGAGCGGCCCGTCGCGCCCCCGCCCGAAGGCAACCCCGAACGATCCGAGCCATGAACCGGTCCCGAACCCTGCCCCTCGTCCTGCTCCTCTCCACCGCGTGCGCCCCGGCGCCGGCCCCGTTCACCGACGCCGACGCCGACCGCCTCGCCGAGGAGGTGCGCGCCGCGAGCGTGGCGCTTGTGGACGCGCTCAACACGCACCAGGCCGATTCCATCCTCTCCTTCTACAGCCTGGACCAGGACTTCACCTATGTGGCGTGCACCACCTACTACGTGGGCGGCGAGGGCTACGACGCCTTCGCCCGCTCCTTCCACGCCACGTACCCGGAGACCCGGTACACGCTGGAGGTGGGGAGCATCCGGGTGCTCGGCCCCGCCCACGCGGTCGTCGCCCTGGAAGGCTCCCTGGCGGGGCCGCTCTGGGTGACGCGGGTCCTGCGCAAGGACGCGCGGGGCCGCTGGCTGGTGACCTGGGAGCACGAGTCGTGGCCCGGCTGTCCCGACCCCGGGACGCCCCACCCCGGGACCATGCAGGCGGACTCGGTTGCGGCGGCCGGCGGGACGCCGTCGTAGCCGGAGCGCTCCACCGAGGCGATCCGGGATGACCGCCATGACCCCGACGACGGCGCGGGAAGCCCGGGGGCTCCCTGTCTGGGAGGCGGCGGCCGCGCTGGCCGCCGTGGCGCTGTACCTGCGCACGGTGGGGTTCGGATGGGTCTACGACGATGTCATGGAGGTGGTGCTCAACACCTCCGTGCGCTCCCTCTCCAACCTCCCGGAGATCTTCAACACGACGGTGTGGGCGGGGAGCGGGATGGAGACGTTCCTCTACCGTCCTTTGGCCATCGTCACGTATGCGCTGAACTGGCAGATCTCCGGCGCCGAGCCGTGGAGCTACCACCTGGTGAACGTGCTCCTCCACGCGACGGCGGCGGCGCTCGTGGTCCGCGTCGGCCTCCTCTGGCGGCTCCCCATCTTGGCCGCTGGTCTGGCCGGACTCCTCTTCGCCGTCCATCCCATCCACGTCGAGGCGGTGGCCCCGGTCTTCGGGCGAAAAGACCTCCTGGTCACCGTCTTCGTCCTCGCGTTCGCCCTGACGCACCGCAGCGCCCTCGACCGGGGCGGGTGGCGGAGGGCCGCCGCCCCGCTGCTCCTCCTCTGCGCCATGCTGTCCAAGGAGGTGGGGGTGACGGGGCTCGCGCTGGTGGCGGCGCAGGACTTCCGGCTGGAGCGGGACCGCAGGGCCTTCCTCGCCCGGCCTGAGGTACCCCTGCTCTACGCGTCGCACATCCTCGCGGTGACGCTCTTCCTCCTGGTCAGGACCTCGGTCACGGGGGGGATGGGGATCCCCGACACCGCGTTCTGGGACAACCCACTGGTCTCAGCACCCTTCGCCCAGCGTCTCGCCACGGGGCTGGTGGTGGCCGGCGAGGGCCTGGGACTCCTGCTGCTGCCCGTGGGCCAGTCGCCGGACTACTCGTTCGACGCCATCCCGGTGGTGGCGTCTCCCTTCGACCCCCGGCTGCTCGCGGCGCTCGTGGGCGGCACGGGGATCGTCGCGGCGACCATCCACCCGCGCCTCCGGCCCACGGTCCTCCCCCTGGCGCTGACCTGGTACGCGCTGGCGCTCCTCCCCGCCTCGAACTTGCTGGTGGTGTCGGGCACCCTCTTCGCGGAGCGCCTCCTCTACCTTCCCAGCGTCGCCTTCTGCCTGGCGGCGGGCGCGGCGCTGGCGTGGGTGGCGGAGCGGCGGCGCGCCGCGGGCCTTGCCCTGGCGGGCGCGGTGGTCGTGGGCTTCGGGGCCGGAACCGTAGCGTACGCTCGCCACTGGAGCGACGACGTCACGCTCTTCCGGCGGGCCGCGGCGGCCTCCGCGGGTTCCACCAAGGCGCACCACAAGCTGGGGGAGGAGCTCCTGCGTCGCGGCGAGGTGGGCGAGGCGCTTCGCTCCCTCCGCCGGGCTCTGGAGATCGCCCCGGACAACGTGTTCGCCGCCCAGACGCTCGACCAGGCCCGGGCGCACGTGGTGGAGCGCTGGGTGGGCGCACCGGCGAGCGGCGCCGCGGGAGCCGGGCCCCTTCCCCGGGACCCGGACATCCTCCTCGTGGTGGGCGCGACACTCCTCGCCCGGGGGGATACGGCTGGCGCGCGCACGGCCCTGGAAGGGTTCCTGGAGCTGGCCGGAGACGGCTACGGGCCTGAGCGGGCGTGGGCGCGGAGCGTGCTGGGGAGTTAGCTGCGGTCCACCAGCCGGAGGTGGTGGCGGGCGGCCAGCAGACCCACCTCGGTGCGGTTCTGCACCCCCAGCTTCTCCATGGTGCGCGTGACGTGGTTCTTCACCGTCTGCTCGCTGATGCCCAGGCGCTTGGCGATCTGCTTGTTGCTCAGTCCCTCCGCGAGGAGCGTCATGACCTCCAGTTCCCGGGCGGAGATGGGAGAACCGTCTCGTCCCGCGCTGAGCTGCACCGTCTCGGCCAGGGCGGCCAGCCACGCCGCCGCAGCCACCTCGCCGGCGGCGACGGCTCGCACCGTCTTGACCACCGCGTCCGCCGACACGCCGGTACCCAGACAGCCCTGGGCCCGCTGTCGGAGGGACGTGAGGCAGCAGTCGTCGAGCTTCGCCAACGCATCCGGGGAAAGGCGGGCTCTCCCGCCCAGCTCCAGGAGGTGGCGCACGGCGCATTCCTGGGGGGAGTGGTCCACGTACACGAGGACCCGGGCCGAGGGATGCCGCTCCGCCAGGTCGGGAATGAGGGTGGGGTCCTCACGCCGGAGGGCCACGTCCAGAAGGACCACGTCAGGAGGGTCGTGGGCCACCGCGGCGCGCACGTCCGCGGGAACGGTGGGAGACGACGTGACACACCGCACTCCGTCCGCGGCATCCAGGACGGCACGCAGCCCGATGGCCGCGATGGGGTCCTTGATCGCCACCAGCACGCGGATGGCCGCAGGGTCGGACAAGAGCCCCCCTCCTCCGTGATCCGTGGAACCGGTGCACCCGGAATGTCCTGGAATCTAGTACTTCCGTACCCGTCCTGTGGGTACTCTCCTGTGATTGAGGCGGCCCCTCCCATCCGGGAGCTTACGGAGGCAGTAATCCGGATCCGGAGGAGCGCCCTGCCCCCCCTCCAGGACCCCTCCGGGCTCCGGAGCCTGAACCCGATACCTGGAGCCGACTCTATGAAGGCCGTGCGAGCGTCGCGGGGCGCGTGGTGGGTGACGATGGTCCTGGCAGCCCTCGTCACGGGTTGCGGCGACGACGAAGCGACACAGGTGGTGGCCCCGGAGCCCCTCCCCGGCACCGTCCTCTCCATCCAGGCCACCACGCATGGCGACACGGTGTGGCTCTCCTGGTCCGGCGCCTCGGGCGCGGCCTCGTACCGGGCGGAGCTCCGCGGCGCAACCACCGTGAGCAAGACCGCCACCGGGTTGAGCGCGATGTTCACCTCGAAGGACGGGCTCAAGGACGCCACCACCTACACGGCAGCGGTGGTGGCCGTGGGCGCCGGCGGAGAGACGTCGGGCGCCCAGACGACCGTCGAGACCGACTTCTTCCCCTGGGACGACTAC
>JBFYZE010000436.1:0-8889 GCA_041309665.1 Gemmatimonadales bacterium
CGTCCTCGTCCTGGCCCTCGGCGTCGCCGGCGCCACGTCGTGGGCCCTCCCGCTCGCCGCGCTGGCCGGGGCGCTCCTCGCCATCGCGCTCGTGTTCCGCGTCGCCACGGCTTCGGGGCGCACCCTGGACGTGCGCGTGCTCCTCCTGGCGGGCGTGGTCGTGGCCGCCTTCTTCAGCGCGTGCGTGGCGTTCATCCTGTCCGTGTCGGAGGCGCGCACCGTGCAGGGCGCCGTGCTCTGGATCATGGGGAGCCTGGCCGGGGCGAGCTGGGCGAGCGTGGGCGTGACCGCAGCGTACACGCTCCCGGCCGCCGCGCTCCTTCTCACCCTGGCCCGCCCCCTGAACCTCATGGCCATCGGCGAGGAGACCGCGCACTACCTGGGCGCCGACGTGGAGAAGGTGAAGCGCACGGCGCTGGCGCTGGCGGCGCTCCTCACCGCCGCCGGGGTGGCGGTGGCCGGCGTCATCGGGTTCGTGGGGCTCGTCGTCCCCCACGCCATCCGCCTCCTGGTGGGCTCGGACCACCGCGCCCTCCTCCCCCTGTCGTTCCTGGGCGGCGCCACCTTCCTGGTGCTGTCTGACATCGTCGCGCAGGTGGTTCTGGCGCCCACGCAGGTGCCCGTGGGCGTGATCACCGCGTTCGTCGGGGTGCCGCTGTTCCTGATGCTCCTGCGGCGGAGCCTGATCCCATGAGCGGCCTCGTTTCATGAGCGGCCCCGTCCCATGAGGTTCACGGCCGAGGAGCTGGTGGTGCGGTATCCCCGCAGCGGGCGCGCCGCGCTGGACCGGGTGTCCATGGAGGTCCCCGACGGCTCCCTCTACGCCGTCCTCGGACCCAACGGCTCGGGGAAGTCCACGCTGCTGAAGGCGCTCCTGGGCGTCCTCCCGGTGTCCGCGGGCGCGGCCAGGGTGGACGGGCGCGACGCTTCCTCGTGGTCCCGCCGGGAGCTGGCCCGGGCCGTGGGCGTGGTGCCCCAGGCCGAGGCCATCGCGTTCCCGCTGACGGTGCGGGAGATGGTGGCCATGGGTCGCTACCCGTGGCTGGGCCCCCTGGGCGCCGAGGGCGAGAAGGACCGCGCCGCCATCGCCCGGGCGCTAGAGCACTGCGACGTCTCGGACCTGGCCGGGCGGGACGTGATGACGCTCTCCGGCGGCGAGCTGCAGCGCGTGCGCATCGCGCGGGCGCTGGCCCAGGAGCCGCGCGCGCTCGTACTCGACGAGCCCACCGCGAGCCTGGACATCCGCCACGAGATGGCGATCCTGGAGCTTCTCCGCTCCTCGGCGGACGAGGGGATGACCGTGCTGGTGGTGACCCACGGCCTCGACCTCGCCGCGCGCTTCGCCGACCGCATGCTCCTCCTCTCCGACGGACGCGTCACGGCCGAAGGGCCTCCCGCCGAGGTCATGCAGTCCTCCGTGCTGGAGGCGGTCTACCGGTGGCCGCTGGCGGTGGCCGACGACCCGGCGACCGGGACGCCCCGCGTCACGCCTCTGCGGCGGTCGCTTCCTCCCGGAGCGTGACGTACGACCGATAGCGGCTCTCGGCCACGCTGCCCGCCGCCACGGCGGCGCGGACCGCGCAGTCGGGCTCCTTCGTGTGCGCGCACCCTCGGAAGCGGCACTCCGCCTCCAGCGGCGCGATCTCCGGGAAGTGATGGGCCACCTCGCCGCTCTCCACGCCCCACACGCCCACCTCCCCGAACCCCGGCGTGTCCGCCACAACGCCGCCGCATGCCAGCGGGACCAGGCGCGCACTCACGGTGGTGTGCCGGCCGCGGCCGGTCTTGCGCGAAAGCGCCCCGGTGCGGAGGTCCAGCTCGGGGTGTAGGGAATTGAGCAGGCTGGACTTCCCCGCGCCGGACGGCCCCATGAGGGCGGACACGCCCCGGCACACCTCGGCGGCGACTGCGTCCATCCCCTCGCCGGTGGCCGCGGACACCACGAGCACCCGGTAGCCGATGGCCCGGTAGAGCCGGGCCATCGCGTCGGCGACGTCCCGCCCGCCCTCCAGGTCCACCTTGTTCACCACGAGGACCGGTGGCACGCCGCTCGACTCGGCGATGACGAGGAGTCGGTCCACCAGCGTCGTCGAGGGGTTCGGATCCCGGGCGGCGACCACGGCGAGGACCCGGTCCACGTTGGCCGCCACCACCTTGGTGAGGCGGCCTCCGAGGCTGTGCCGGACCAACTGGCTCTGGCGCTCGAGGACGCGCTCCACCGCCCAGCCGTCCTCGGTGGGCGCCGCCTCCACGTGGTCGCCGATGACCACCTTGTCCCCGGTCCGCCGCTCCTGCTTGAGCCGACCGCGCAGCGAAGCCTCCACCATGTCGCCGCCGTCCAGCCGCACCAGGTAGACGCCGCCCCCGGTCCCGAACACGATGCCGCGCACCCGCGGCACGGGCGTCACGCCGCGAAGGACTCCAGGGCGCTTCCCCGCTCGCCCTCGCGCAGACGGCGCAGGGCGCGGTCGCGGAGCTGGCGGATACGCTCCCGGGTGACCCCGAGCATGTTCCCGATCTCCTCCAGCGTGTGCTCGCGCTCGCCCTCGAGGCCGAAGTAGAGGCGCAGCACCTTGGCGTCCCGCGCCTCCAGCGTGGAGAGGGCCTCCGTGATGGCCTCGGTGAGCAGCCGGCTCTCGACCTCGAGCTCGGGCTCCGCGGCCTCCTCGGTGATGAACCTCTCCACCAGCTGCGAGTCCTCCGAATCCCCGATGGGCGCGTCGAGACGGATCTCGGCGGCGTTCAAGGTCTGCAGCGACTCCACCAACTCGGGCGTGAGGTCGGTGGCCTCCGCCAGCTCCTCGGTGCTGGGCTCCCGTCCCTTCTCCTGCTTGAGACGCTCCTTCTCCCGGAAGATGCGCGCAAGGTCGCTGGCCCGGTTCAGGGGCACGCGCACCGCGCGGCCGTGGTTCGCCAGCGAGGCCAGAATGGCCTGGCGGATCCACCACACCGCGTAGGAGATGAACTTCACGCCCTGCTCGGGATCGAACTTCCGGGCTGCGGTGACCAGGCCGACGTTCCCCTCCTGGATGAGATCGGTCAGGGAGACGCCGCGGTTCTGGTACTTCTTCGCGACGCTGATGACGAAGCGCAGGTTCGCCCGGGCGAGCTCCTGGATGGCCTCCTCGTCGCCCTTCTGGGCCCGCGCGCCGAGCTCCTTCTCCCGCTCCGGGGTGATCAGCTCGTGGCGGCTCACGTCACGCAGGTACTGGTCCAGCGCGCTCTGCTCTTCAACCGAGGCGTCGAAGCCCGAGAGCAGGTTCTTGCCCTTCCTCTTCCGGCGCTTGGTGGCCGGAGCCTTCTTGGCGGGGGCAGTGGCCATGAAGATCTATACTCCTTATCGCGCGATCCCGTAGGGGGATCGGCTGGTTCTACGCTACGTCACGGCCCGAACAAAGCCCGTACGGACCGCAGCCCTTTATGTTGTATGGGCGAATTCGAGGTGTCAAGGAATTCCGCCCGTCTCTTACGCCCGACCCTGGGGCCGGGTTCCCTGGACGCGCCGGAGGGAGGGGGGGGCGCCCCGATTCCACAGGGACGGCGGGCGATCCGGGCAGCGCCGCGTGCTAATAACCTCGGAGGGAACGGGAGTTCCGCCTCCGGGACCCCGCATGCGGCTACGGCGCGCGGCGTCACGGCGCCGTCGCCTCCGGTCTCGTGATGCGCTCCAGCACCCGGTCCGCATCCAACTCCCGGCGCTCGAACGTGAACACCCTGAGCACGCGCGCCGTGGAGTAGAGCTCCCGGGCGACCCGGGGGAGGTCCAGGAGCCCGGGGAGCCCCTCCGAGCCCAGGCGCCGGACCTCCCCGTCCCGGAGCCGCACGAGCACGTCCAGCTGGAACATGGCCCGCTTCACGGGGAAGTCGATCACGACCTCGCCCGGCTCGAGCCCCACCTCGGTGGCCAACTCGTCCTCCACCGTGCGCTTCCAGGGCGAGCCCCCCTGCGCCCACTCCTCCACCGCCCGCCCCTCCAGGTCCACCGCCGTCAGCTCCAGCGCGCGCTTGGGGAGGCGCCGCTGCCTGAGCGCCGGGAGCCAGCGCGTGGCCAGGCGCTCGGCCACCTCCGAGTCGTCCTCCTGCGCCCGCCGGGAGATCTCGTACAGGAGCTCCTCGTCCGTGGGGCCCACCAGCTCCTCGGAGTCCAGGAGGCCAGCGTCCACCGCGTCCTCCACGATCCGCTTGTAGAGCGCCGTCGCGGCCCTCACGGCGTGGTGCCAGTACACGTTCCGGAACATCTGGTACTTGGCGAACAGGAGGGACTCCAGCGCCGCCACGGCCTTCTCGTGCACCCCGACCTCGTACGCCCCGGTCCGGGGGTCGGGGAGGAGGACGAGCCCCTGCAGGAGCCGGTCCACGTCCACCTCGCCGTAGGGGACGCCGCAGAAGCGCGCGTCCCTGCGCAGGTACTCCATCTTGTCCAGGTCCAGGCTCCCGCTCACCAGGCCGCGGAGCGGGATGGCGCTCTCGCCGCGGATGAGGTCGTGGAGCCGGTCCGACGTGTTCGGGCCGAGGTGGGAGAGGGCCGCGCGCAGCGAGGGCGACGTGAAGAAGCGCCGGCTCACCTCCTCGTGGCCCGCCGGAAGGTCGCCCTCCAGCTCCTCCAGCGCGTGGGAGAAGGCGTAGTGCCCGATGTCGTGGAGGAGCGCGGCGTAGGGGACCAGCTCCTCGCCCTCCCACACCTCGGGGGGCACGCCCCCCCGCTCCTTCAACTGGCGCAGGGCGGTCAGCGTGAGGTGATAGACCCCCAGGGCGTGGTCGAAGCGCGTGTGCGTGGCCCCTGGATAGACCAGATGGGCCAGCCCGAGCTGGCGGATGTAGCGGAGGCGCTGGAACTCGGCCGTGTCCACGATGCGCTCCGCCGTGGGGTCCAGGCGGATGGTGTTCCACAGGGGATCGCGGATGAGTTTCCCATGCATCGGCTCGGTCATGCCGCAGAGTACGGCGGCGCCCGGGGTGGAGCAATGTCGGAACGGGACGATCGCGGCGCACATGGCCGCCCCGGGGCCTCCCGCCTATCTTCCCGAACGAAACGCGAAAGCCCTCCTTCCCAGGCCCATGCAACAGAAGTCCGCTCTCCACGCCCACGTCTGCGCCCTGGCGGAGAACCGCCCCGGGGTCTATCGGTGGTACGGACCGGGCGGCGAGCTGCTCTACGTCGGCAAGTCGGTGCACGTGCGCACGCGGCTCCTGTCGTACTTCCGCGCCGAGAAGGGCGACAAGGCCTGGGAGCTCATCCGGGAGGCGGCGCAGGTGGAGTGGGAGTACATCCCCAACGAGTTCGCCGCCCTCCTCCGTGAGATGAAGGCCATCCAGGGCGAGCAGCCGCGCTTCAACGTGCAGCACAAGCGCCGCCGCATCTACGCGTTCGTGAAGGTCACCTGCGAGCGCGCGCCCCGCATCATCCCGGTCACGCGCGTGGTGGAGGACGGGGCCGTCTACTACGGGCCCTTCCCCCGGGTGGGTGCGCTGGCGCATACGGTGCGGGAGCTGGGTCACGTGCTCGGCCTGCGTGACTGCCCGGGCACCACGCCCGTGTCCTTCGGCGACCAGATGGAGATCTTCCAGGGCGGTCGCCCGCCCCGGTGCCTCCGGGCGGAGCTGCACACCTGCCTGGCTCCGTGCTGCGCCCGCCCCACCGCCGCCGAGTACGTCGCCGCGGTGGAGACGGCCCGCCGGTTCCTGGAGGGACGCGCCCAGGGCCCGCTGCGGGAGTTGGAGGAGCGCATGCGCAAGGCCGCCGCGAGCATGGAGTTCGAGTACGCCGGACTCCTCCGGGATCGCCTGGACCGGCTGCGTCACTTCCGCGACGAGCTGGTGGCCTTTCGCGGCCGGGTGGAAGACCTGAGCTTCATCTACCGGGTTCCCGGATTCCGGGGAGACGACAGGATCTACATGCTGCGCAAGGGGCGGGTCCTGGCGGAGATGCCCAACCCGAGGGGCCGCCACGCGCGGGAGCGGGCGGCCGCCGCGGTCGAGGACGTGTACGGCGGCCCCGACCGGGGGCCGAGGGGCATGGCGCCGGAGGACGCCGCCGAGATCCTCCTCGTGGCGCAGTGGTTCAGGCTTCATCCGAAGGAACGGCGCCGCACCCTCACCCCCCAGCGATGGCTGGAGGAGAAGGGTCCGCAGAGGGAGAAGGCTTCATGAGCGAAGGCAACGCGTTCCGGGCCGGCCCCGCCGTCTTCGGCGAGGAGGCCATCCGGGCCGCGGTTGGACATAGAGCAGCGCTGGACAGCGCGGAGCGGGCGTTCCGGGCCCTCGCCCGGGACGAGGCCGTCTCGCCCATGCCCATGGGGGTGAAGATCCCCGAGGTCCACGGCGAGGTGCACGTGAAGGGAGCGTACCTCAAGGGCGCCTCCATCTTCGCATTCAAGGTCGCCACCGGGTTCTACGGCAACGTGGAGATGGGGATCCCCACGGGCTCGGGGCTGGTGATCGTGTTCTCCGCGGACACGGGGTTCCCGCTGGGGGTCCTGGCGGACAACGGCTACCTCACCGATCTGCGCACCGCCGCGGCGGGCGCCCTCGCGGCGCGGCACCTGACGCCCGGGCGACCCCTCGTCATGGCCGTCCTCGGCGCGGGCGTGCAGGGACGCCTCCAGGCGGAGCTGATCCACCGGGTGCGGGACCTGACGGAGCTGAGGGTGTGGTCCCGCAAGGAGTCGTCGCGGAAGCGCTACGTCATGGACGTGAGCCGCTCCATCGGCGTGCCCGTGTACGAGTTCCCCGAGGTGGCCGCCGCGGTGGCGGGCGCCGACCTGGTCGTCACGGCCACGCCCTCCCGGGCACCCCTCCTCCGCCCCGGCATGCTCAAGCCGGGCGCCACGGTCATCGCCGTGGGCTCCGACGGCCCCGACAAGCGGGAGATCGCCGTCGAGGTGCTCCTGGCGGCGGACAAGCTCGTCTGCGACCTCACCACCCAGAGCATCCGCATCGGGGAGCTCCACCACGCCGTGAAGACCGGAAAGCTCCCCGTCGAAGGCGTCTACGCCGAGCTGGGGCACATCGTGGTGGGCGACGTTCCCGGCCGCCTGGGCGACGAGACCATCACCTGCGACCTCCCGGGCGTGGGCGCGCAGGCCGCGGCCATCGCCGAGGTGGCGTGGAAGGCGCTCGGCAAGAAGGCGTGACGCGGGGCACGCCGGAGCGCGGCCCGGTGCGCCGGCCTCAGCTGCTCACCGGGTTCCCCAGGTCCATCACCACCTTCCACGAGCCGTCGGCCTGCTTGCGCCAGATGGTCACGTAGCGCCCCTGGGCCTGGCGGGGCTCACCCTCCTTGCCCACGCCGCTCGAGACGTAGCTCCCCGTCGTCCATCCCAGGTCACCCGACGCCGCGATGTCGGCCCTGCGCGGCTCCCATGCGAGGGAGAAGTTGGGATCGTCCAGTCCCGCCATGAGCTCCCGGATGGCGTCGCGCCCCCGGATCTCCCCCAGGCCCGGCTGGATCTGGGCGCCGTCCTCGGCGAACCAGGATACCCACGCCTCCGTTCCCCCCGCCGCCACGGCGGAGGCGAAGGCCCGGTCGGCCTCCATGAGCACCGAAGGGTCCGGCGGAGGAGGCGGGGCCGGCGCGTCGGCGCAGCCGGCGGCGAGCAGGATGGCAGCAGGGATGGCGGCGGCGAGCGGACGTGCGAAGCGCATGCGGTCGTGACTCCCGTGGGGCAGCCCCGGAGGGCGGTCCCCCGGGCGCAGGCGAATCTAGATACGCCGCGCCCCGGGCTCGGTGACCATCCCAGCGCGCCGCCCGGGAGTGGTGCGGACCCCCGAGCGGCGCCTAAACCGCTCCCCCGCCGTCAGCGTCCCGGCTGCAGCCTGAACACCTCCGCCGTGGCGCTCTCCACCCGGGGCCGGGTGTAGACCACGGGGAAGAAGCGGTCGAGCGACCAGTCCTCGAAGAGGTTCTTGTAGAACGGGGAGTCGGGGTTGCCGCTCTGCCCCGGGTTGTTCATCCCCACGGCGCGGTCCCAGTCCCCCGTGTCCACGATGATGCGGAACGAGGCGCCCGACGTCTGGTTGTCCGAGTTCCCCGTGGCCTGCACCGTGGTGGCGTACCCGCCCCGGGGCATCGGTCCCATCTCCAGGCGCGCGCGCGTCGCCGCGTCCACGGCGTTCCCCAGGGGATGGGAGAGGGTGGCGTGGTGGTACTTCTCCTGCCCCCATTCCCACTTCTCCATGTCGGGGCCCAGCTTCTCGGTGAGCTCGGCGATGGCCGCCTCCAGCGCGTCCCGGAGGATGGCGTCGCGGGCCACCAGCGGGTCGGAGCCCAGCTCACCCGGCGGCACCACGAGCGTCTCGACCGTTTTCCGGAGCGACACGTTGAAGCGCACGCCCTGGGGGACCAGCGCCTGGCTCACCCGGGTGCGGAGCTGCCCCTCCCACGCGGCGTAGAGTCCCGCCGCGGGCGACGTGCGCGCCATGCGCCAGTCCCACGCCAGCAGCATCTCGATGGCGGCGAACGCGCGCTCGTCCGCCACCGGCACCCCGGCCAGGAGCGGCACCACCTGCCGCGCCGCGATGGACAGCTCGTCGGTCTGGAGCCGCATCAGATCCGCGATGGAGTGGCGCCGCCCGCTCCCCAGCACCTCAACGATGCGGAGCCAACGGTACGGGTCCGACCAGGAGAACCCCACCGCGTCCATGTGCGGATAGTCGCGCGGGATGAGGTCGTTGTTGGCGGTGGCGAAGTACCCCTCCGCCGGGTTCACGACGTGCGGCCTGGCCTGGATGGGAAGGTAGCCGTCCCACTCGTAGCGGCCGTCGCCGGGGACCGGCACCAGCCCGCTGAAGTTCCTGCGGATCGGCGCGATCCCCGCCACCTGCCATCCGATGGTCCCGTCCCGCCCGGCCCAGATCATGTTCAGCGCGGGAATGTGGGCGCGCGTGCAC
>JBFYZE010000437.1:0-4388 GCA_041309665.1 Gemmatimonadales bacterium
GGTGCGCCCCCGACGTCGAGCGGGAGGGCGCCCGGGGCAGGGTGGGGGCGCCGGCCGAGGTGGTGGCCGAGGCCGTGTGGTCCGCGGACGGACGGCGGTTGGCGGCGACGTGGACCAGCGGCGAAAGGACGCGCCTGATGGGGCTCTTCGGGCCCGCCGAGGGGGAGCCGCCGAGGGAGGCCACGGGGCTCCCCCTGGCCCAGGGTGACGGGGACGCGGGGTGGGCCTCCTGGTCCCCGGACGGCCTCTGGCTGGCGTACGCCGCGGGGCGGCCGGGGAGCAGGGACATCCACCGGGCGCGCCCGGACGGGATGGGGGCGGAGAACCTCACCCCCGACCCCGCGGACGACTTCGACCCGGCGTACAGCCCCGACGGGCGCACGCTGGTGTTCGTGTCCACCCGCGGCGGAGGGACGCCCAGGCTCCACGCCATGAGTGCCGACGGCGGAGAGGTGCGCCTCTTCGCCGATCTGGGGGGCCCGGTGCGGCGCCCCATGTGGTCTCCCGACGGAGCGCGCCTGGCGGTGCAGGTCACCGAGTCCGGCGAGGAGGTGATCTACCTGGTGTCCTCCGACGGGAAGGGTTGGGGGCGCCTGGGGACGGGCACCCTGCCCGCGTGGTCCTCCGACGGGGAGCGGGTGGCGTACGCCGAGCGCGACTCCGTCTTCTGGCGCCCGGCGAACGGGGGGCTGCGCCAGTTCGTCCTGGCCGGGGGCACGGCGCCCCGCCCGTCCCCCACGGGGCGATGGCTGGCGTTCGTGAGGACCGACAGCACGTCGGCGCTCCATCTGCTGGACCTCCTGACCCAGTCCGAGACCCGCATCACACCCTGAGGAGAGGATCGGCCCGGGCGCGGCAGGCCGGCAGCTCGCCCGGGCGCCGAAGACGCACGCATGCAGATTCCCCTCCTCCTCGACGTCCTGGTCCTCCTCGCCGTGTCGCTGGCGGTCCTGTACGTCTCCCACCTGGCCAAGCTGCCGGCGATCCTGGGATTTCTCCTCACGGGGATGCTCCTGGGCCCCCACGGCCTCGCGGTGGTGCGCAGCGTCCACGAGGTGGAGCAGCTCGCCGAGGTGGGCGTCATCCTGGTGCTCTTCACCATCGGGCTCGAGTTCTCCCTGGCCGACCTCCTGCGCATGCGCCGCTCGGTCCTCCTCGGGGGGACGCTCCAGGTGTTCGGGGTCATGGCCGCGGCCTTCGCCATCCTCACCGCCGCCGGCCTGGGTCCCCGCGAAGCCCTCTTCCTGGGGATGATCGCGTCGCTCTCCAGCACCGCGGTGGTGCTGCGGCTCCTGCAGCAGCGGGCCGAGGTGGACAGCCCCCACGGCCAGACGACCCTGGCGGTCCTCGTCTACCAGGACCTGATGATCGTGCCCATGATGCTCCTCATTCCCGTGCTGGCCGGAGAGGGGGGCGGGATCGGCACGGCGCTGGCGGCGTTCACGGTGAAGGCCGCGGGCATCCTGGTGATGGTCTTCGTTCTCGCCCGCCTCGTCGTGCCGCGCGTCCTGGCCCTGGTGGTGGCGACCCGGAGCCGGGACATGTTCCTCCTGGCCGTGGTCACCACCTGCCTGGTGGTGGCGTGGATCGGCTCGGAGGCGGGGCTCTCCCTGGCGCTGGGCGCGTTCCTGGCGGGGCTCATCGTGTCCGAGTCGGAGTACAGCGATCAGGCCCTCTCCGACGTTCTCCCGTTCCGGGACCTGTTCTCGTCGTTCTTCTTCATCTCCATCGGTATGCTGCTCGACGTTCGCCTTGCCGTGGCCGACCCCCTGGTGGTGGGCATGCTGGCGGTGGGCGTCCTCCTGGTGAAGGCCCTGGTGGCGGGAGGGGCGGTGCTCACTCTGGGGTTGTCGCTGCGCACGGCGGTGCTCGCCGGGCTCGCCCTGAGCCAGGTGGGTGAGTTCTCGTTCATCCTGGCGGGGAGCGGACTGGCCCGGGGCATTATGAGCGAGGTGCACTACCAGTGGTTCCTGGTGGCCGCCGTGGCCTCCATCGGCGCGACGCCCTTCCTCATCGCGCTGGCCCCGCGCCTCGCCGACGCACTCGACCGCCTCCCCCTTCCCGCACGCCTGAAGGCCGGCGCGCTGCGCGACGTGGAGCCCCACGCCGAGGAGCATCTTGCGGATCACGTGGTGGTGGTGGGGTTCGGCGTGAACGGGCGCAACGTGGCCCGGGCAGCCCAGGTGGCGGGGATCCCGCTGGTGGCCATCGAGATGAACCCGGCCACGGTCCAGGCGGAACGGGCCAAGGGCGTGCACATCCACTACGGCGACGCATCCCAGCCGGCGGTGCTGGAGCACGCCGGGATCCACAGGGCCCGGGTGTGCGTGGTGGCCATCTCCGATGCCGCGGCCACGCGCCGGGTGGTGGCGCTGGCGCACGCGCTCAACCCGGCATGCCAGATCATCGCCCGCACCCGCTATCTCCGGGAGATGGAGCCGCTCCAGGCCGCGGGGGCCAACCTGGTCATCCCCGAGGAGCTGGAGACATCGCTGGAGATCGTGGCGCGCGTGTTGGCGGGGTACCTGGTGCCCCGTGGGGACATCGAGGCCTTCCTGGCCGAGGTGAGGGCCGGGGGCTACGAGATGCTCCGCACCTCGCACGGCACGGCCCCCTCCATGGCGGACCTCCAGGTGACGCTCTCCGACATGGAGATCTCCACGCTCAAGGTGGACGAGGGCTCGGCGGTGGCGGGACGGCGCCTGGACGAGACGGACCTGCGCAAGCTCTACGGGATCACCGTGGTGGGCATCCGTCGCGGCGACGAAGTGCTCTCGAACCCAGGGGGCGACACGGTGGTCCTCCCCGGCGACGCGCTCATCGTGCTGGGCCTCTCCGAGGAGGTGCACGCGGCGTCGGAGCTCTTCGCAGGCGCTCGGACGGGGTAGCAGCCCATCGGTTCCGCCGGGGGGAGGGGGGCCTTGGGGCGGCCGGCGTCCCGGCCGCCCGTACCCTCACGGCTCGACGCCGTCAGGGCGTCGGGGCGTCAGCAGCAACCGCCGCCGCCGCAGCCGGTGCAGCAACCGTCGTTCCGGTTCGGCATGGTGCCTCCTGGGGGTTGAAGGTTCACGGGCAGCTGGATCCGATGGAGCAGCTCGAGGCGCCTTCCCACTGCTCCAGGAGTGAACCCAGCACGAGGCGGAGCTCAGCGACGGTCTCGCGGTCGAGGGAATAGCATGTGCGGGGCCCGTCGATGGCTCCGGCGATCCATCCGGCCTCCTTGAGCACCTTCAGGTGCTGGGAGACCGTGGATTGGGCGAGGGGCATGACCTCGACGATCTCACCGCACAGGCACGAGCGTCCCGCGAGCGTGCGCAGGATCGCGATCCGGGCGGGATGTCCGAGCGCCTTGGCCAGCGCGGCGAGACGGGCGTCGGAGAGGGTCGGCGAGTCTTTGGTCCGGTTGGGCATATCGTTCATCGTAGATATACGATAACTGTGCTCCGTAACCCGGTCAAGTGCTCGGGTTGCCCACGACGCCCGGAACCGGTACCGTGAGCCCCCCTCGCAACCCCGGAGGCCACATGGCGGACCTGGACAAGGCCCCGCAGACCCAACTCGCGAACCTGCAGAAGAAGACCGGCAAGAGCCTGGACGAGCTGTTCGCGGTCCTCCGGGCCGGCGGCCTCGCCAAGCACGGGGAGATGGTGAGCATGCTCAAGGCCACGCTCGACATGGGGCACGGAGACGCCAATCTCGTCGTGCACCTGTTCCGTCAGGGAGAGGCGGGCGACTCGTCTGCGAGCGCCGGGGACCCGCTCGACGCCATCTACGCGGGGCCCAGGGCGGCGCTCCGCCCCATCCACGACGCGCTCATGGCCGCCATCGGCGGCTTAGGCGATTTCGAGGTGGCCCCGAAGAAGGCGTACGTCAGCCTTCGACGGAAGAAGCAGTTCGCCACCATCGGCCCCGCCACCAAGACCCGCGTGGAGGTGGGGTTGAACATGAAGGGCGTGGACGGCACCGACCGCCTGCTGGCGCTCCCCCCCGGCGGCATGTGCCAGTACAAGGTGAACGTGACGGACGCGACGGAAGTGGACGACGAGCTCGTCGCCTGGATCCGCCGGGCCTGGGAGGCCTCGGCGTAGCCGCCTCCTCTCGGCTCTCCTCCGGCCTCCGTCCCGGTCAGCCCTGCTTCCAGGCCTTCGCTTCCGCCAGGACATGGGCGAGCGTCTCCGCGTCCCGGCGGCGCACGCACCCGCGCAGCTGCGCCACCGCCGCCTCGAGGGCCGCCAGCGCAGGCTCCACCTGTTCGGCGTTGTCGAGGAGGATGTCGGTCCAGAGCGTCGGTGAGCTCTCCGCCAGGCGCGTGGTGTGGCGGCCGCCGGGACCGAGGGCGCCGGCGCCGTAGCCCGAGCCCGCCAACGCCGCGGCGAGCGCGCTGGCCG
>JBFYZE010000438.1:0-5195 GCA_041309665.1 Gemmatimonadales bacterium
GAGGGCGTGCAGGAGTTCCGCCAGCGCGACCCCATCGCGCTTCGGGTGCGCTCGGAGCGGGACGGGCACCTCACCCTGCTGGACCTCGGGACCGACGGGACCGTGACGGTGCTCTATCCGAACCGGTTCGTTCCCGAGGGGCGCATCGAAGCGGGGGTCCCTCTGGAGATCCCGACGGCGGCCATGCCCTTCCGCCTCCGCGCCTCGGGCCCCGAGGGGTGGGGGATGGTGCGGGCGGTGGTGACCCCCCGACCGCTGTCGCTCCCGGTCACCGACGAGCCCCTCCTGTCGCAGAAGGACGGCGCGGTGCTCGCCGACGTGGCGGCCCGGGCGCTCCACCGAGCGCTCTCGGACCTCTGGACCGGCTCCGCCCCCCTGGGAGAGGCGCTCCCCGTGGAGGGCTGGTCCACCGGCATCGTGAACTACCGCATCGTGCGTTGAGTCCCACCGTGCGGCCCCTGGGCCGCCGAACCACTTCACACAAGGGAAGATCATGACCTCAGGGAAGATCATGACCAGGGGGCGGGCCGCCGCCGCCCTCGTCCTCACACTGGGGCTGGGCGGGTGTGCCTCCGCGCGAGGCGCCTCGTTCGTTCCGGCCCCCGACGAGGTCCCGGCCCTGGAGGCGAGGATCGAGTCCCACCCCCAGGACGCCGAGGCGCTCACCCGCCTGGGCGCAGCCTATGAGCGGGATGGTCGCCACGAGCAGGCCGCCGCCGTCCTCCAGCGCGCGGTGGAGGCGGACGCGAAGGCGCCCAACGCGCACTTCGTGCTCGGGCTGGTCCACGATGCCCAGGGGCGCCATGCCGAGGCGGCCGCCGCCTACCAGCGCTACCTGGATCTGGCTCCCGGCTCGCGCCTCCGCGGGCAGGTGGAGGGGCGCCTGGAGCTGGCGCGCAGGAGCGCGCTCCGCGTCGCGATCCGCGAGAGCCTGGCGCGCGAGCAGCAGCTTGCCGCCCAGCCCTCGCCCGCCACCGTCGCCGTCTTCCCGTTCGTGTTCTCCGGCTCGGACGAGCGCCTGCGGCCGCTCGGCCGCGCCCTCGCCGAGATGCTCTCCACCGACCTGGCGCAGACCGACCGGCTGACGGTCCTGGAGCGGGTGCAGATCCAGGCGCTCCTCGACGAGGTCGAGCTGGGCGGCGGCGGCGTGGTGGACGCCGCTACCGCGGCGCGTGGCGGGCGCCTCCTGGGCGCCGGGCGCGTGGTGCAGGGGCAGGTGAGCGGGAGCGAGGCGCGCCTGCGCCTCGACGCCGCCGTGGTCGAGGTGGGAACCGACGGCCCGAGCGGTACGGTGTCCCAGGAGGACGCGGGTGCCCGCCTCTTCGAGATGGAGAAGGCGCTGGCGTTCCAGGTCTACGAGCGCATGGGGGTCTCCCTCTCGCCGGCGGAGCGGGAGCGGGTGAACCGCCGATTCACGGAGAACCTGCAGGCGCTCCTGGCGTTCGGGCAGGGGCTGGAAGCCTCCGACGCGGGGCGCCACGCCGAGGCCCGTCGATTCTACCAACAGGCGGCGACGCTGGATCCCCAGTTCCAGCGGGCCGGCCAGCTCGCCGGCGCGGCCGCCGACCTGGAGCGGGCGCAGGCCACGTCCGCGTCCGACGCCGCCGAGGAGGTCGCCCAGGCTTCGGCGGAGGCGGAGATCTCCGAGCAGATCGCAGAGGTGGCGCAGCAGGCCGCGGCCGCGGCGACCCGCAATGCGGCCCAGGAGGCGCTGGGCACCGAGGGCGTGGGCAGGACGCCCGCGACCCCCATCGTGATCACGCTCAAGCGTCCGGGAGGTGAGCAGTGAGCCGCCTGACGACGGTCGCCGCTGCGGTCGCGTGCATGCTGCCCGCGGCGGCAGGGGCACAGACGGCGTCCCGCCTGGGCGTCGGCCCCATGTTCGAGTCGTACACGTTCGCGGAGCCCGCGCAGGCCGGGATCGAGAGGATCACGCTCCTGAGCACGCCCTTCGCGGCACGCGCGGGCCTCGGTGGGCGCGCCACCCTGGAGGTGAGCGGCGCGTACGCCGCGGGGAAGGTGACGGCGGCGGACGGCTCCGAGTCGGAGCTCGCGGGCCTCACCGACACGAACGTCATGGTTCATGTCGTGGTGGTCCCGGACGCGCTCACGCTGTCGGTGATGGCGGCGGCGCCGACCGGCCGGTCCACCCACGACGCCGCGCAGGCGCTGGTGGCCGGGGTGGTCTCCGCGGACCTGCTGCCGTTCCGGGTGAGCAGCTGGGGCGGGGGCGGCGGGATCGGGATGCAGCTCGCGGCCACGCGGCGCTTCGAAGGGTTCGGCGCCGGGGTCTCGGTGGGGTACCGCCAGGCCGGGGAGTTCGAGCCGCTCGAGGCGGAGACGTTCGCGTACCGCCCGGGCAACGAGGTCCAGGCGCGCCTCGCCCTGGACACCGAGGTCGGCAAGAACGGCAAGGGCTCCCTCGTGGTGGGTTTCCAGCGCTTCGGCGACGACGCCCTGGACGGATCGAACCTGTTCCGGTCCGGGAACCGGATCGAGGCGATCGGGACGTACGCGTTCCCCATGGGGTACGGCGGCTCCGCGGCGCTCTACGGCGGCGTCCTGCACCGGGCCCAGGGGGCGTACCTGGACGCCACCGTCCCCGGCGCGCCGACCCAGGATCTGGTCCTGATGGGCGGCATGCTCCGCCGCGGCATGGCGAGCGGGTTCCTCACGCCCCGCGTGGACGTGCGCCTGTTCCGCTCCGGGGACGGGGTGGGGCAGGGATACGTGGCGGGCGTGGGCGCGGCGTACGAGGTGCGCTCCGGTAACGTGACGTTCGCGCCCTCGGTGACGGGACGCATCGGGCAGGTGACGGTGCGGGAAGGACAGGAGAGCGGCATCACCGGCTTCGAGGCCGGACTCACCCTGCGGTTCGGCCGATAGGAGGCGACCCATGCAGATCCTGAATCGTCTCCGGGGTGCCGGAGCGGCGGTGCTCATGGTGATGGCGGCGGCGGCATGCTCGGACGGGTTCTTCTTCGACCCGGCGCCCGGGCGCGTCACCCCCATCGCGGTGCAGTGGACGTACTCCGCGGCGCCCGCTTTGGGGGCCGCAAGCAGAGCCTCCGGGCCCCAGGCCTCGCCCGCCTCGGCGTTCGACAAGGCCGACGGGGCCAAGGTGGTGCTCCGCCACGGCGAGAAAGAGCTCTTCAACCAGTCCCTCGCCCTGGAGGCGGCGGGCTCGGACAAGAAGGTGTCGTTCAGCGTCGAGCTCCCCGCGGGCTCGGCGGTGCAGGCCAGCCTGGAGCTGACGCTGCTGCGCGGCCAGGACGCGCTCTTCACCGGGAACGCGACCGCGCAGCTCACCCCCGGCCAATCGGCGGCGGTGGAGGTGCCGCTCGTCGGCGTGCTGACCCGGATCGAGGCGGGCGGGCCCTACGTCATCCGCACCCTCGGGAGCACGCTCAGGGTCACTGCGGTGGGACTGTTCGCCACCGGCGACTCGGCCGGCGTGACGGCCACGTACCGGGCGCTCGACGCCAACATCTCGGTGGCGAGCGACGGGACCGTGACGGCGGTCACCAACGGGAACGGACGCGTCGAGGCTGCCTACGCCGGGCGCGCCGACACCGCCGTTGTGACCGTGGAGGACCGGTGCTTCGGACCCTTCGCGGCCATCGCCCTGGGGCAGACGGTGAACGGCTCGCTGGAGGCGAACGACTGCCTCGACGCGCCCAACTTCACCTACAACGACTGGTACTTCCTCACCCTCACCGCGCCGACGCTGTTCCGGGCCACGCTGACCTCCGACGGCTTCGAGACGTTCGTCGGTGCCACCCGGCCCGCTCCGCCCCGCGCCGACCTGGCCGTGGCGGCGAACGCCGGCGCCTCGGTGGTGTCGGAGCACTCCTTCCCGGCGGGGAGCTACCTCCTCCGCACCGGGTCCCGGGCGCGCACCGCCGGGCCCGTGCCCACGGGATCGTACTCGCTGACGCTGGCCACGGCGGCCGAGCCCCAGGCCGGGTGCTTCCAGTCCGGGAGCTCCACCGGCGCCACCTGGGTGATGCCGGGAGGCCAGGTCGCCGGCCGGCTCGCGTCCGACGACTGCGCGGGCCCCAACAACGTGCGCCAGGACGTCTACGGGATCCGGCGCGTGGCCGGCGACACCACGGTGATCACCGTGGACGGCCCGTTCGACTACCGGGCGGTGGACGGCGCCGACCTGCGCCGGCCCCCCGCCGGGGGCGGGCGCGTGCGGTGGGCGTTCACCAGCGACGCCGCTCAGTCACACTACGCGTTCCTGCGCACCGACGCCGGGGGGCCCTTCGGGAGCTACACCGTGAGCTGGTCGGGGTCTCTCCCGTCGGACTACGATGCGTGCGCCAACGTGCCCGTCGCCCTCCCCATCGGAGCCGCCGGCGCTCCGACCGTGAAGACCGGCCGGCTCCAGCGGCGCATCGACTGCGAGTCCGGCGACCGCGTCCGCGACGCATACCTCTCGAACACGCCGGCGGGACCGTTCCGCACCACGCTGGCGTCCACGGACTTCAACCCGTTCGTGACGGCGACGAACGGAAGCGTCCAGACCGCCGGGCGCGCGAATGCCACGGGCACCTCGGTGACCGCCGAGCACCTGTATCCGGCGGGACGCCCCTACGAGATCCGGGCGCTTCCCGCCGGACTGGTCTCGGCGGGGGAGCGGGTGCAGGGGAGCTACACACTGAGCGCGGTATCGGTGGCCGAGCCTCAGGCCGGGTGCTTCGCCGGCACGTCCCAGTCCACCTTCGTGGACGTGGGATCGGTGGCGAGCGGGCGCATCACCTCCGACGACTGCCGTGACCTGTTCGCCCCGGACACGGCGACGGTCACGCGTTGGGTGGACGGCTACTCCATCCTCCTCCAGCCCGGGCAGACGGTCACCGTGGAGCTGACGGCCGACTTCCCGGTGAACTTCGTCCGGTGGGTGGGGAACAGCTATACCGAGGGGCACTTCGGCGTGCCCGCGGGGGAGCCGCGGACGTTCACCGTTACCCAGCCGGCGGGGAGCGCGGCGTTCCACGGCTTCTACGCCATCTCCGGGGAGGACGAAGGCACCGGGAGCTACACCATGACGTTCAGCGGCGCGGCGCCGGCGCCCCCGTCCCCGGTGTCGGGAGCGGCGCGCGCGGAGCGGTAGGGCCGCGGGCTCGGGCGCGTGGCGGACGCTGCTGCGGTGAGGTGACGAGGGCCCACCCCGGAGACCGGGTTGGCCC
>JBFYZE010000439.1:0-3112 GCA_041309665.1 Gemmatimonadales bacterium
AGTCGCTCGTCATAGCTACCCAGCGTCAGGATCCATCCGCTCATGTCGTGCCCTCCCGGCCGAGTGATCGCACCGCGGCGCCGATCCCACACGGCAGGGAAGTTGGGCGCCCTGTGGCCATAGTCCGCCTACGGGCGGGTAACGACGGTGTCATCGCGAGGGATCAACTCGTCGCCGCCAGCGGCCCGACCCGGGCGACGGCGTACGCCTCCAGCACGTGGTCCAGGATCGCTTCCCAGCTCCTCGCAAGTGCCTCGGCGCGCGCCCCGCTCGAGAGCCTCCTCCGTTCCGATTCGTCGCGGAGCAGGCTGGCGCACGCCCGGGCGAGCGCATCCGCGTCGCCCGCTGGGACGCGGATGCCCGTGCGGCCCGGGATCACCGTATCGCGCACGCCTCCCTTGTCGGCGACGACCGCGGGCAGTCCGCTCGCGAGAGCCTCCAGGCAGACGTTCCCGAACGTCTCGGTGTCCGAGGGGAACGCGAAGACGTCGCCCGCGGCGTAAGCCTCGGCCAGCTCTATGCCCCGCAGGAAGCCGGTGAAGTGCACGCCTCCGGGAGCGCGGGCACGCAGTCCGGCGGAAGCCGGGCCGTCTCCCACGAAGACCAGCGCGGTTCCGTGCCCGGCCATCTCGCGCACGCGAGGGTAGGCATCCAGCAACAGGTCCACCCTCTTCTCGACCGCGAGCCGCCCCACGTACAGCAGGATGCGGTCGGCCCCCGGCGCGATGCGCGCCCGCACGTCGGCGCGGCGCCTCGCCGGATCGAACAGGTCGGTGTCCACACCCCTCGACCAGATCCTCAGGCGACGGTGGAACCCGTGGGACAGAAGGTCGTCCAGGGTGTCCTGGCTGGGACACAAGGTCACCCGGGACTCCCGATGGAACCAACGCAGATAGCGCCAGACGGCAGACTCCAGCACCCCGAGTCCATAGGCGCCGAGGTAGGCCGGGAAGTTGGTGTGGAAGGAGGTCACCAACGGCGTGCGCGTGCTTCTCGCCCAGCCCCGGCCCGAGAGGCCCACCGTGCTCTCCGTCGCGACGTGGACGAGGTCCGGGGCGAATCCGCTCAGCATGCGCCTCCCCACCCCGTCCAACCCCCGCGCGAGCTGCAGGTCGGGGTAGATCGGGATGGGAATGCCCGGGAGCTGCCGGTGGGCCACCGCGTGGCGCGCCGACCCCTGGACGACGCGCGGCGTGACCAGCGCGAACTCATGGCCGCGACGCGCCCCGTGCTCCACCAGCATGCCCAGGGTCCTGGCCACCCCGTTGACGTCGTCGGGATACGTGTCCGTGACGAGCGCGATGCGCACGTCAGGCCGCCGCCAACCTGGCCAGGCCCGCCAGCCCCCTCCGCGTGCCCTCGTGATCCCTCTCGAGCAGGAGAGGCAGCCCCGTGTCCAGGTTGACGTCTCGCAGCGTTGCGGCGCCCGAGGAGAAATGCTCCAGGAAGCGCACGGAGTGGTCCTGCATGGCGGCGTTCACCTCCTCCAGGAGCCAATCCGACGGCAGCACCGGATTGAGGTAGGCGAGACCGATGGAGCGGAGCGGTTCGCGGGCATACGCGGCGCGCAGCGCCCTGCGCAACGCCGACGGAACGGGGAGGCCCGAGGAGTCCATGAGCGCCGCGACGATGCGGATGGTCGCCAGGGCCTGACCCACGCGCCGCGTCGTCGCCCGATGGGAGCGGAGGAAGACACCCTCGTCCATGGCCACCCCGTAGGTATCCGCATAGGCACGCACCAGAAAACGGATGTCGCCCGGCCCGAACACGTCCTTGAGCCGGCGCCCGCGCACGGCCGGGGCCCGTTCGGCGTGCCAGGCGTCCAGGCCCATCTCCACGCGGAGGTGAGCCAGCTGGTCGGTGGCGCCGTCCACGAAGGTGTCGCGGCACCCGGTGAGGAGCTCGCCGACGCCCCGGCCGATGATGGGGTGGATGGCCGCGTCGGCGAGAAAGTGGGTCAGCCAGCCCCAGGCGAACGCGCGCTCGCGCACGGTTCGCGCGGTGGCGAGAAGGCACCGGACGAGCGCACCGGTCCGGACGCAGTGTGCCAGGTCCGACAGGAGGCGCACCCCGCCGGGGAAATAGCCCAGATCGGGCCCCACGGCTCCATGGTAGAACGCGTTGAGCGCCGCGGGATCCTCGAGGTCGAAGGGCGGCGGCGTCGCGTGCGCACGCCAGCCGCCCAGGGCCCGATCGGCGAGAACGAAGTGCAGCGTCACACCAGGCATGGTGCCTCCGTGCGGGAGGGGCCGTCGGTATCCGTTGCGTGGAAACATCCGGCGGCGGCGCTACGGCCCGGTCACCTGCGCGTACCGGCTGCGTACCACGCGTGAACCGGAACGGCCTCGCAGGTTATGAGCGATCCTCTGCGCGCAGGAGCGAACGGGACGATGTACGACCATGGCGTAACGGTCCCGAGACAGCAGGGTAAAACGCAGTCCGACGCGTGGTGCTGCGGCTACCCGTCCTGTCCGCGCGGCGTGACCTTTTCCCGTCATGGCACCCGACACCGCCGGCGAGCCGCCGGTCCGCCCCACCCCGACCGACCTCGCGACCCTGGTGGAGCGGACGGTGGGCCTCCAGCCCTGGCGCCGGATCTTCCACGCGGCCACGGGGATCGCGGCGGCGACCGCCCTGGTCATCCTCGAAGTCCCCCGGTCCACCGCTGTGGTGATCCTATCGGGCGTCCTGGGCGGTCTGCTCGTGCTGGACGTCACCCGGCTCATGAACCGGAGGGCCAACGCGTTCTTCTTCGCCGCCTTTCGGCATCTGGCTTCCCCTCGGGAGGCCAGCGGTCCCGCATCTTCCACCTGGTATGCGCTGGGCATTCTCCTCGCCGTCGCGTTCTTCCCCCTGGAGGCAGCGGTGTCGGGGATCCTGGTCCTGGCCGTCGCCGACCCGGCGGCGAGCTACGTCGGTCGCCGCTGGGGTCGTCGGCCGTTGCTCGGCGCTACGCTGGAGGGAACCGCGGTCTTCGCGGTCGTGGCCTTCACGATCCTCGCCGCACGCCACGGGCTGGGAGTCGGGGTCGTCGCCGCGGCAGTGCTGACGCTGGCCGAGCGCCTGTCCTGGCCCCTCGACGACAACCTGATCGTTCCGGTGGTCGGGGCGG
>JBFYZE010000440.1:0-6744 GCA_041309665.1 Gemmatimonadales bacterium
TCACCGCGTTCCTGGGCGGTGCCGCGAACCACTACTACAAGGACGGCACCAATGACCAGCACGGCGAGACCGACTTCATGCTCCTCCTGGAGCCGTCGGTCGGGGTGGAGCGGAGGGTCACGGACTGGCTCCACCTGAACCTCTCGGCCTCGTACCGGGTCCTGGGCGGCGTGGAGCAGACCGGGCTGGAGCCGGGCGACTTCCAGGTCGCGTCCGCCGCATTGGCGGTCAAGCTCGGGAGGTTCTGAGGCGCTCCGCCTCGCGGACCCCGGCGAGACCCCTTCCCTGCAGCCCTGACGGGCCCGGGCCGACGTTCGGCCCGGGCCCGTCCGACCTACATCCTGCTGCTGTCCGTGGACTTCCGCGTGGCAGGGGCGCACGCGGGCCACGACCCGGCCTGCCCGCTCTGCGGGTTCACCGGGAACACGGTGCGCTTGGTGCGCCCGACGCGCTCCGGGTCCTCCGAGGCCAGGTAGACCAGCGAGGCGACCAGGACCGCGTTGTTCCTCAGGTCGTCGAAGACCAGCTTGTCGAACGTGTCACGGTGGGTGTGCCAGGTGTGGTCCGAGTACCCCCAGTTCAGCGCCCCCAGGCTGAACCCCGGCGCGCCGGCGCAGATGAACGACGCGTGGTCCGAGCCGCCACCCGAGGGAATGCCCAGGGGGTTGAAGCTGATCCCCTGCGTGACCTCCGAAGGGGCCTTGGCCAGCCAACGCGCCAGGAACTCGCCGGCGTCCACGAAGCCCGACGCCGACAGGTTCACGATGCGCCCGGTGCCGTTGTCCTGGTTGAATGCGGCCTGCAGGCCCTGGACGATGGCGGGGTTGTCCTCGACGAACGCGCGCGAGCCGTTCAGCCCCTGCTCCTCGCTGTTCCATAGCCCCATGATGATCGTGCGCTTGGGGTTCGGGTACACCTGCTTCAGGATGCGCATGGCCTCCATCATGAGGATGGACCCGGTCGAGTTGTCCGTGGCGCCGGTGCCGCCGTCCCACGTGTCCAGGTGGGCCGAGAGCAGGACGTACTCGTTGGGGAGCTGCGTGCCCCGGATGGTGCCGATGACGTTGTGCACCGGGACCTCGCCCAGGTTCTTCGACTCGGCGGTCACGCGCAGACGCGGCCCCTGGTTGTTCGCTGCGAGCCGGTACACCAGGCCGTAGTCCTCGCACCCCAGCTCGAGGGTGGGCACCTTGCGGGTGTATGCGTTGAACACCCGGGTGGTGCCGTAGGCTCCGCTCCACAGGCTGGTTACGACCCCCAGCGCGCCCGCCGCCTCCAGGCGCTTGGGGAGGTCACGGTTGGAGAGCCCGGTGGCCTCCAGGCTGGCATTCCAGGCCCGCTCCGCGGCCTGCCGAGCCTCGTTCATCCGGTCGTAGGACCCCGGCGCGCCGAACTGCTGCCATTGGGCGTTGGGGCGGCAGGTGGGCTGGGGGAAGGAGATCATGACGTGCTTCCCTTTCGCCTGGGGGAGGAACGCCTCGAAGTCGGCGGCACTGGCCATCTTCGGCAAGGTCACCACCGGCCCTTCAACCGGCTTGCCCCCGGTCCCCGGGCTCCAGGCCAGGATGCGTCCCTCCAGGGAGTGGACGCGGGGCGCGACGAGATCGATGTGGCTGGTGCCCCGCTCCCACCCCTCCCACGTCCCGTACTGCTCGCGCTCCGCCTCGATCCCCCAGCTCTGGAGCTTCGACACGACCCATGCCTGCGCACGCTCGGAGGCGGGAGCGCCCACCAGCCGTGGCCCGAGGGAGTCGAGGAAGACCTGCATCAGGGGCTCGATCTGGGAACGGTTCATGGCATGGTCCCAGATCTGGCGGAGGACGGGGTCCTCGGTGGCGAGGGTCTGGGCCCCGGCCGGCCGGGCCGCAACGGTGGCGGCCAGGGCCAGGCCCAGGGACAGGGCAAGCGCCGTTCGACGTCTCATGGTCATCACTCCGGAAAGGTTCACTTCAGTCCACCCATCTTCTTCACACGCGCGAACTCCGGCCCCGTCACGACCTGCACCGAGAGCCGGGAGTGGGTCACGAGCTGCATCCCGGCCAGGGCCCGCTGGGCCTTGATGTCGTCGAGGGAGACCATCTTCGGGAAGCGGGCCGCGAAGGCCAGCTCCACCTGCGACCACCTGGGGTCGCCGTCGTCGTACGCCTCGCGGCTCACCCGCGCCATCCCCACCACACCCGGCGGGGCCGCGTTGCTGTGGTAGAAGAGCACGTCGTCGCCGGCCTTCATGGCACGGAGGTTGTTCCGCGCCTGGTAGTTGCGCACCCCGTCCCAGGAGGTGGAGCCGTCCCGCTCCAGGTCGTCCAGCGAATAGACCTCGGGCTCGGACTTCACGAGCCAGCAGCGCTTGGCCATCGGGATCCTCGGGGATGTCGGCTGGAGGGCCGCGCACCGAAGATAGGCGCCCGGGGCGCCGGGGGCAGGGGGCTACGCCCGCGCCGGCTCGATGTCCACCCGGATGGCCCGCCACTTCCCCTGCCGGAAGCGGATCACGCTCAGCGCACACCGCGTCGCGTGACCCAGCAGGATGGCCAGCCAGATGTCCCCCGGATGCAGCCCGCGCACGGCGTCGATGGCGAAGCAGAGCCCGAGCGGCACCACCAGCTGCGACACGATGGAGATGTACAGCGGGCTCTTCGTGTCCCCCGTCCCCTGGAGCCCTCCGGTGTACGCCAGCGCCACCGTGATGAAGAGCCCCGACACGCTCAGGTAGCGTAGGAGCTGCACGCCCAGATCCACCACCACCGGGTCGTCCATGCCGAACACGGAGAGCAGGGCCCGGGGGATGAGGACGAACGCGGCCCCCAGCGTGGCCGCCACCGTCAGCCCGATCCGCGACGCCACCCTCACCGCCTGGACGGATCGCTCCGGGTGGCCCGCCCCCAGGTTCTGCCCCGCCACCGCGGCGGTGGCACCCATGATCCCCACCGAGGTCCAGGTGATGAACGAGAAGAGCTCCACGTAGCTCACGGCGTAGGCCGCCTGGGCCTCGGCGCTCTGTTGCAGCGAGCCGATGAAGCGGAGCAGGAACACGCCCCCCACGTTCATGGCCACGCCCTGGATCCCGGTGGGGAGCCCGAAGCGGAAAGGCTCCCGGATGATGGTGACGTCGGGGCGCCAGGAGGTGAGGCCGCGGAACGTCACCACCGCGCGGCCCGACAGGAGGAGCCCCAGCACGACGACGCTCACTATGCCGGTGGCGATGACCGTCCCCATGGCGGCGCCCACCGTGCCGTAGGCCGGGATGGGACCCAGCCCGCGGATGAGCACCACGTTCAGGCCGATGTTCAGCACGGTGAGGACGATCCCCAGGCGGAGCGGCGTCTGCGCGTCGCCCGCCGAGCGGAACGCCCCGCCGGTCATGAAGAACATCATCATCCCGAACCCGAACACGAACATGGTGCGCAGGTACGGGAGCGCCTCGGCCTGCACCTCCGGCGCCGCGTTCACCAGCCCCAGGAGCCCGGGTGCCAGGAAGTACCCCAGCGGCGCGATGACCCCGATGGAGAGGGTGGCCGCGGTCATGAACGCCTGGTAGACGGTGCGGTTCACCTTCTCGTGGTCGCGCTGGCCGGCGAAGCGCGCCACCAGGACGCCCATCCCCGTGAACACCGACGAGATGAACACGATGACGACGAGGAAGATCTGCCACGCCACTCCGATCGCGGCGTTCCCCGTGTAGCCCACGTAGTGCCCCACCATGACGTGATCGATCACGCCCTGGAGCCCCCCGATGAGGTTCTGGAGCATGGTCGGCCATGCCATCCGCCAGACGGCCCCGGCGATGGGGCCCTCGACGATGCGCCGGTCGAAGGACCGGCCCCTGGGGGCAGGCGGCATGGACGGGGAGGGTCCGGGTGGAATGGGCGTGCAGGCCGTGGAAGATGACGGCAGGAGGGGCGGGACGCCACGGCGGGCGGCGACCCACGGGGCACCGGGGGGCCTGCCCCTTGCCCCTACTCGCTCCTCAACGACTCCACCGGATCCAGGAGGGAGGCGCGGTGCGCCGGGTACACGCCGAAGAACACCCCCGTCGCCAGGGAGAATCCGAAGGAGAGGATCACCGAGAGGGGCTCCACGGCGATGGGCCATGCGGTGGCCGCGGCCAGCACGGCCGCCGTCGCCAGCCCGAGCACGATCCCCGCCACACCGCCGCCCGTTCCCAGCATCAGGGCCTCCGCCAGGAACTGGGTGCGCACGTCGCGGCGCCGGGCGCCCACGGCCAGGCGGAGGCCGATCTCCCGGGTGCGCTCCCGCACCGACATGAGCATGACGGCCAGGATCCCCACGCCCCCCACCAGGAGGGAGACGGCGGCGATCCCTCCCACCAGCGTGGTGAAGGTGTCGCCGATCTCCTGGTGGGCGGCCATGATCTCCGCCTGGGTCTGGAGCTCGAAGTCGTCGTCGGCGTCGCGCCGGTCCAGCCGGTGGCGCTCCCGCAGGAGCCAGCGGACCTGCTCCGCCGCCTCGGCCATCTCCGCCTCGCTCCGGGCGCTCAGGTAGATCCCCCCGAGCCACTCCTGGTTCATGACGCGCCGGAGAGCCGTGCGCAGGGGGATCATGACCACGTCGTCCTGGTCCGCGCCCGAGAGGTCCGCCCCCCGGGGCCCGAGCACGCCCAGCACCTCGAAGGGCACCGTGCCGATCTGGATGCGCCGCCCCACCGCCGGCTCGTCCCCGAAGAGGGCGCGCGCCACCGACGGTCCCAGCACCACCGTCCGCCCCCCGGTGAGCTCCTCCCGCTCCGTGTGGAACGAGCCCGACGCCAGCTGGAGGTTCAGGACGTCCACCACGTCCGGCGTCACACCCAGGATGTTGGTGGTCGAGGCACTCCCCTCGTGCTTCACCGCCAATCGGCGGCTCGCCCAGGGAGCCACGGCCACCACCTGGGGGATCTCGCCGGCGATGGCCTCGGCGTCGGAGGGGACGAGGGTGGTGACGGTCCCCCGGACCTGGGCCCGCGCCCCGGACACGCGGATCTGGGCCGGGGTGACCACGATGAGGTCCGTCCCCATGGCCTGCACCCGTGCCATCACGTCCTGGCGGGCCCCGTGCCCCACCGCCACCATGGCGATGACGGCGGAGACGCCGATGACGATCCCCAGGAGCGCGAGCCCGGTCCGCGTGCGGTGGGCCCCGAGCTGCCGCGCCGAGATCCGGAGGCTCCGGACGAGCTTCAAGGCGCCCCCGTCACGAGCGCAACGCGTCCACCGGGGCCATGGCGGCCGCCTTCCGGGCCGGGTGGAGCCCCGCCAGCACCCCCACCGCCGTGGAGAAGACCACGCCCACCGCCAGCACGTGCCAGGTCAGGACCGCCGGGGTGTCCGTCACCCGCTCCAGGACCAGGTTCACGACCAGTCCCAGCAGGATACCCGCGACACCCCCCAGCAACGTCACCAGCGCCGACTCCACCAGGAACTGCCGCCGGATGTCCTTGGCCTTGGCTCCCAGGGCCAGGCGGAGCCCGATCTCCTTCCTCCGCTCTCCCACCGAGAGGAGCATGATGTTGGCCACCACCACCCCGCCCACCACCAGGGCGATGGCCGCCACCACGATGAGGAAGAGGTTGAACGTCCCCTGCATCTCCTCCACCATGGCCGTGATCTCGGTGGGGGTGGTGATGCGGAAGTCGTCCACCTCTCCGGGGGCGATGCCGTGACGCTCCCTGAGGAGTGTGGTGACGTCGGCCACGGCGGCAGCCATCTCGCTCAGGTTACTCACCTGGGCCCGGATGCCCGATAGGTAGTCCACGTTGGCCACGCGGCGCTGATACGTCACCAGGGGCACGAAGACCCGGTTGTCCATGTCTCCGCCGCCGGCGCTGGTTCCCTTGACCCCCAGGACGCCCGTGATCTCGAAGGGAGTCCCTCCCACCTGGATCACCTGCCCCATGGGATCCTCGTCTCCGAACAGCTCCCGCACCACCGTCGGGCCGATGGCGGCGACCCGCGCCATGCCCTCGTTGTCCGCGTCGGTGATGAAGTCCCCCCGCTCCACGGGCCAGTCCCAGAGGTCGGCCCACTCGGGGGTGACGCCGAAGACCGGCGCTTCGAAGGTCCGGCCCTGCCAGGCCACTTCCGCCTGCCCCTGCCGAGCGAAGGGCGCCACCTCCCGGATCCTCCCGACCTCGGCCCGGATGGCCTCGGCGTCCTCCATCTTGAGCGTGGCGGTGACCGCGGAGCCGCCGCCCTCGCCTCCGCCCATCCGCGTCTGATCCGTGGGCGCTCCGGCCCAGATCATCATGTTCTCCAGCCCGAACACGCGCACGCGCTCCATGATCCTCTCCCGGGCTCCCATGCCTGCCGAGAGCACGGACGTGAGGACGGTGATCCCCACCATGATCCCCGCCATCATGAAGAACGCGCGCAGCCGGTTGCGGGTGAGGCCCTTCATGGCCTGGCCCAGGAGGCGTCCCGTCTTCATGGCCGGGCCTCCTGCGTGGACGCGGACGTGGCGCCGTCACGCCCGGGGCTCGCCATGTCCGATGCGATGCGCCCGTCCTGTATGGTGATCACCCTGCGCGCATAGGCTGCCACCTCGGCGTCGTGGGTCACCACCACCACGGTGCGCCCCCGGCGGTTCAGCTCGGTGAAGAGGGCCATGATCTCCTCGCTGGAGGTCGAGTCCAGGTTCCCGGTGGGCTCGTCGGCGAAGACGATCTCCGGGTCGTTCACCAGCGCCCGGGCGATGGCTACCCGCTGCTGCTGCCCCCCGGAGAGCTCGCCGGGGTGGTGGTCATGGCGG
>JBFYZE010000441.1:0-16981 GCA_041309665.1 Gemmatimonadales bacterium
GTGGTGCTGGTGGGGGGACCGCGCGGGCTCGCCCTGCCGGGGCGCCGGATCGCCGCGATCACGTCGGTGGGCGCCGTGGGCCAGGTCCTCCTCACCTGGTTGGCGCTCACCGCGCTCGGCTATCTCCCGGCGGCGACGGTGTCCTTCCTCTTCTATACCTACCCGGTGTGGGTCACGCTCCTGGCGGCGGCGACGGGCGCTGAGCGTCTTACACGCCTACGCGTGACCGCGCTGGCCCTGGTGATGGTCGGACTCACCGTGATGATCGGCTCGCCCTTCTCGGGGGGGCTCAGCTTCAAGGGCGTCGCTCTCTCCATCGGGGCGGCGTGGGTCTACGCGGTGTTCCTCCCCCTCATCGGGAAGCTCCAGACGGGCGTCGCCCCGACGGTGGCCTCGGCATGGATTTCGGTGGGTGCGGCGATCCTGTCGGGGCTCCTCGCGCTCCTGCTCCACTCCCTCGTGCCGCCGCACGGGGCCTCCGGGTGGGGCGCGATCATCGGATTGGCGCTCGTCTCCACCGTGGCTGCCTTCATCCTCTTCCTGAAGGGCCTCGCCCTCCTCGGACCGGTGCGCACGGCGATCATGTCCACGGTGGAGCCCTTCTTCACGGCGGTCCTCGCGGCGCTGGTGCTGAACCAGCCCCTCACGGCACGCACCTTCCTGGGCGGCACCATCATCGTGGCGGCGGTCACGCTCATCAACCTGGGCAGGGAGCGCGTCGGGGCGGACGGACAGGCGGTGCCGGCGTGATCATCGGCCTCGTGGCCGGCCCGTTGTGCCTGTCAGCGGGAGGCCCCCGCAGAACGTGGGAGCCTCCCGTGCGCAGCACATACGCTCAGGGCGTCCTGGACCGCGCCGTGGCCAGGGCGATGCCGTTGAAGAGGAGCTTGAAGGTGCCGTGGGGCTGGGCACGGAAAGCGACCTCGGGACCGAAGAGGTAGAGCTTCCCTTTGCCCACCGTGGCCTCCGCCACGGCCACTCCGTCCTTCAGGTACTGCTGCCCCCACCCCCACCCGCTCCGGAGCGGGACGTCGGTGTCGAACCACGCCACCGGCTTCACGCCCTTCGCGGCGGCGTCGGCTCCCAGGCGCAACACCGGGCTGTTGTCGAAGAAGACGTCCACGGGATCGGTGAGCCCCGTGGCCACGGTCGCCTTCGTGTCCACCCGGGCCCGCAGGACCGAGCCCGGCACGTAGTACTTCGCCTGGCCCAGGGGCCTTGTGCGGCCCTGGGCGTCGGTCTCCACCAGGTGGCTGGAGACGGGGAGCCCGAGCTGCTCGGCCAGCCTCGTGGAGCTGCCGATGGTGAGGATGGTGCCGCCGGCCTCGAGGAACTCGCGGAGCTTGGGGAGCGTCGTCTCCGGGGTGATGCTCCCCAGGCGGGCGCGCCACTCCTCGGGAAGGGTGGCGGGGTCGGGCTCGGCGTACCCGAAGCTGGCCAGGAGCGCCTGGAACACGCTGTCGGGCATGGTGGCCCGGATGCGCTCGATGAAGTCGTTCCCGCCCAGGGCTCCGTTGGGGAGGATGAGGACGTCGAAGTCCTTCTTCAGGTTCCCCGCGTCCAGCCGGGGCGGGAAGACCAGCTGCATCGAGGGATACTCCCACTGCTCCAGGAGCCAGCGGATCCACCCCGACTCCATGGAGCCCCCGTACATGTCCCACAGGCCGATGCGCACGGGGCGCAGCTGCAGGGCCTGACCGGCGGGCTTCTGGGCGATGGCGGCGAAGGCTACCCCGAGCTCCTTCGCCATGGTCTCCAGGGCCGGCCTCACGCCGCGCTTCTCGGGGATCCAGAACGCGCCGGCGTCGAAGGAGGCGCCGCCTGCGCTGACGGGCTCCTGGAGCCAGTAGACCTCGAACCCCGACTTCTCCAGGCGGTTGATGACCCGGAACGCGTCGTTCACCCGGTGGCTCATGACGTACCCGGCCGGGTTGGCGGGCCCCGCCACGGCTCCGGCGGGGGGAGCCACGTTCCACTCGGCGAGCCTCTCGAAGGGCCCGTCGAAGCCGTCCAGGATCCGGTCGAACTGCAGGCCCATCTGAAAGGCCAGCGTCCACCCGGCGACGTCGTAGGGCGGGGTGGGCGGCGCGCCGGGGAAGGGGATGTCGTTGGGGTGGTCCTGGGGCTCGAACATGTCGAGCACGTGGGGCCGGAAGGCCTGGTCGGCCTTCACCACGTACGAGCCCGCCGGGTACCGCCTGCCGGCCACGGTGAAGTCCGCCGTGGCCCGCATCACGGTCACGCCGTTCTCCAGCAGGGCGTTCACGAAACGGGTGGCGGTGGGGAAGTCGGCCTGGTCCGCGGGGAGGATGTAGCCCCGCGGATCACGGGCCTCGGGGGTGCGCAGCTTGGCCAGCGTCTCGGGAGGCACGATCATCCCGCCCAGGCCGCCGGGGATGGCAGCGAAGTTGGTGCGGGGCCCGGTCTGCCCCGCGGCCGCCTGCAGCGCCGCCACCTTCTTCGGGGTCACCGTCCAGTGGTCGCGGCTCCCCCGCTCGATGGAGTTCATCCCCATGCGCCAGATGTTGAACAGGAAGGTCTCGCGGTACCGGGAGGCCACGTCCAGGACCGCCTTGTTGGCGGTGACGGAGTAGTCCACGGACTGGCGGAAATGCCACTCCTGGGGCTCCACCGGGAGCACCTGGGTGCCCGTGGGGAGGAGCCGGTCGAGGACCAGGGGAACCCGGCTGGGGGTGGGGTTGCCGATGGTCTCGCTCAGGAGCCCGATCATGTTGTGGAAGTAGACCGTGGTACGCAGCCCGCCGTTCCACCACGTGGAGTAGTTGGCGCCGGTGCGCGTCACGGCCCCGCCCTTCCCCTCCGCCACGAAGCGGTTGTGCATGGCGGAGCCCACCAGGTCGATGCCCGTCACGACCAGGGGATCGAAGAAGTAGTTGAAGGGATCCCGGAAGGGGGGCGCGAACAGGACCGCTCCCAGCGGGCCCGTCTGGTGGTGGTTGTACATGATCTGGGGGAACCACTCCCGGTAGAGCACCCGGTTCATGTTCTCCGTCTCGCGCTGCGTCGAGGCGTAGGAGTCCCGGTTGTTGTCGTGCCCGATGTACTTCTGGTAGAGGCGGGGCACTCCTGACGTGGAGCGCTTGGTGGGCTCGGGCTCGCGCATGTACCAGTCGGAGACCAGGTCCATGCCGTCGGGGTTGGCGTGGACGAAGAGGATGACGACGTCGTCCAGGATGCGGAGCGTCTCCGGGTCGTTGCCGCTCACCATCTGCCAGAGCGTCTCCATGAGCTGCTGGGCCCCCAGGACCTCCGACGCGTGCAGGCCGCCGTCGATCCACACCACCGCCTTCCCTTCGCGGGCCAGGTTGCGGGCCTCCGTCTCGGTCACGCCCTCCGCCAACGCCAGGCGGCGGGCGACGTCCTGGTAGTGCTCGAGGCGGGCCTGGTTGGCCGGCGACGTGACGATGGCCATGAGCTGGGTGCGCCCCTCGGCCGTCGTGCCGATCTCGACGAGGCGCATGCGGTCCGACTCGCGGTCCAGCACGCTCCAGTATCCGGAGAGCTGCTTGTAGTTGGGCAGCTGGTAGTCTGCGCCTATGGCGTGCCCGAAGAACTTCTCGGGGGTCGTGAGCGCCTGCTGGGCGCCGGCCCCGGTGGCGACGGCGAGCGCCGCGGCGAGGAGGTAGGGGAAGAGGAGGGTGGATCTTCCGGAGCGGGCTCGGCCGGCGTTCATGGCAGCCTCTGCGTCCACGGGGGGTGGGGAACGGGGTGGGCCACGGGTTGGGTCACCCCAGCACCGTGTGGACCCACGGAGCATGCTAGGGGGAGGCTCGCCGGCGGACAAGCGGCGGTGCGCTCCAGGGCCGCGACCGCCCGCGCTTCGTGCGCGGCGCTACCCCGTGACCGCCTTCCAGACCCGCAGGAGGTTCCCTCCCATGATCTTCCTCACGTCCTCGTCGCTGTAGCCCCGGGCCTTCAGGCCCGCCGTGATGTTGGGGTAGTCGTGGACGCCGCGGATCCCCACCGGGGAGGGGGTGCGGGGGTACATGTCTGCGCCGAGGCCGACGTGGTCGACCCCCGCCACGGCCACCGCGTGGTCGATGTGGTCCAGGAGGTCCTCCAGGGTGGGGAGGTTCTCCAGGGGCCAGTCCCGGCCCTGGCTCAGGTGGTCCAGCGCGCTCCGCAGGTCCGGGTCCTCGGGCGGAGGGACCTGCCGGTGCCAGGGCCGGCCCACGGCGACGAGCTCGTTCATGGCCTCCTGGTAGTCCGCCCTCAGGTAGTTGAGGACGAAGACGATGGCCACGACGCCGTCGTTCGCGGCCAGGGCCCGGAGCTGGTCGTCGCTCAGGTTGCGGCGGTGGGGGTTCACGCCGCGCACGCCGGAGTGGGAGGCGATGACCGGGTCCGCGGTGACCTCGAGGACGTCGAAGAAGGTGGAGTCGGACACGTGGGAGATGTCCACGACCATCCCCAGGCGGTTCATCTCCCGCACCACCTCCCTCCCCAGGTCGTTGAGGCCGCCCCAGCGGGCCGTGTCGGCGCTGGAGTCGGCCCAGTCGTGGGAGACGTTGTGGGTCAGTGTCATCGAGGACACGCCCTTGGCGTGGAACTCCCCCAAAGTCTCCAGGCTGTTCTCGATGGCGTGTCCGCCCTCGATGGCCAGGGGCATGGCCACCTTCCCGGAGGCGACGATGCGCTCCACGTCGGATCCGGTGCGGGCCAGCTCGACCCGGTCGGGATGCGCGGCGATGGCCTCCAGCATGGCGTCCAGGAGGTTGCGGGCCTGGCGGGAAGCCTGCCCGGGCCGGCCGTAGAGGAAGTTCTGGACATAGAGGGCCACCGTCTGGACGTCCACGCCTCCCTCCTCCAGGCGGGGGAGGTCCACGTGCCCGGCCGGCAGCCGCTCGCCGATGTCCAGTCCCTCGTAGAGGACGCGGTACGCCAGGTCGTTGTGGCAGTCCCAGACCAGGGCGTCGCGATGGAGGGCAGCCACGGCTTCGCCCTCGGCGCGCGCCGCGGTTCGGTCCGCTGCCGCACCGGCGTCGGAGGCGGGCCCGCAGCTTGAGACGAGACCGGCCAGGACGAGATGGAGGCCGGCGCCGACGGCGATGCGTGTGCTCATGGAAACCCCCCTGTGGGTCGGAGTCGCGTTCTATCCTCTCATCTCGACAGGCCGATCGCCAGGAGGACGAAGCCCGCGCAGATGCCGATGCGCCGCCGGACGCGGGTTCTGGATGAAGATGCAGGTTCGGAGGCGGCCGCCTTCGTCGGTGCCCCTGGTTCCGAACCCGGCATCCTGCGCGGCGCGGCCGGCGGAAACCGACCGGAGCAGGGCTGCGGCCGTCACCCCGGGGGTGGGAATAGGGTCATGTACGTAAGGGAATCCACCCGGGCGGGGGAGGGAAAAACCCCTGTCTTCGAGCCCCGGGCCCGCTCGCGCCGGAGCGCCTTTGCATGGACCCTCCGATTCACGTAGGATCGATGCATGTGAGGCGGGGACGGGGTTACCTGTTGCGCCGATCCAGGTCGGCGAATTGACGGTAATAGATGCAGCCCCTCGAGCGGGTTGCGCTGTGCGCGCGATGTCCAGTCGAAGCCCGAGCAGGTTTTCCGAAGGGGGCTCTCCAGCCTCCCGGGCCTGCGATGCAGCGCCGTGAGGCAGGCGTCCACGTAGCTGCTCCTCTCCTGCACGATCCCAGCACGATCCCAGCAAAGCGGCGCGGAGGCGACCAGCGCAACAGGGCTGGCTCGCCTTCCCGCGCCGTTCCCCTGTCGGTATCTCCAACCCTTCAGAACGAAGAGGACCTACCTAATGGTCAACGTTAGGAGACTGCGTTTCGCAGGCCTCTTGGAGCTCGTCCTCCTGATCCTGCTCGGCGGGGTCATGGCCGAGGCCATCTCCGCACAGGAGATTCGCGGCACCATCACCGGTACGGTGGTCGAGGAGGGCACAGGCAAGGCCCTTGCCGGCACCAACGTATACCTGGTCGGTACCCGGATCGGCACGCTCTCGAGAGTGAACGGGGCGTTCACCATCGAGCGGGCCCCGGTCGGGACGCACCAAGTCGAGTTCAGCTACATCGGCTACACAACCCAGCGGATGCAGGTCACCGTGGCGGCCGGCCAGACCGCTACGGTCAACGCCGTGCTCTCCGTCGATCCGCTCAAGCTGGACGAGATCGTGGTGACCGGGTACGGATCGGCCCGCAAGGAGGCCGTGACCGGCTCCATGCTGTCCGTCTCCACCCAGAAGCTGACCCAGCTTTCCACCACGAGCTTCCAGACCGCGCTGCAGGGCGCCCCCGGCGTCCTGGTAACCTCCTCGGACGGCACCCCGGGCGGCGGCATCAACGTCCGGGTGCGGGGGGTCGGCTCCATCACCGCAGGGAGCGAGCCCCTCTACGTCATCGACGGCATCCCGCTCTTCAACGACGCCGACAACATCGGCATGACGGCGTTCGACAACGCCGGCCGGACCGCCAACCCGCTCTCATCCCTCAACCCCAACGACATCGAGAGCGTCGTGGTCCTGAAGGATGCCGCTTCCACCGCCATCTACGGGTCCCGTGGAGCCAACGGCGTCATTCTCATCACCACCAAGGGCGGCGTCGCGGGCGGCACCATCCGGGAAGCGGCGCCCAAGCTCGAGCTCAAGTACCAGTCGGGGTTCTCGAGCCTGGCCTTCAACAACCTCCATCAGCCCCTGAACGCGGCGGAATACCACGAGTTCTACATCGAGGCGCGCGTCAACGCCGGCATGACGCCGGAGAACGCCGAGATCCAGTTCCAGAAGCAGTTCCCGGTCCAGGAGGACAACAACTGGCTGGACCTCATCACCGAGACGGGGGTCACGCAACAGTACGACCTGAGCGCGAGAGGCGGCACGGATCGCCTGACGTACTTCATCTCGGGGAGCGTGTTCCAGCAGGACGGCGTTGTCATCTCGACCGGATTCGACCGCTTCGCTTCGCGGGCGAACCTCACGGCGCAGCTCACCGACAAGTTCAAGATTGCCAACAACATCAGCGTCGCGCACACGAAGCAGAACGCCCACGAGGACGGCACCTCGTTCCAGGCGCCGTTCTACCAGGTCGTCTTCACGCCCTCCGTCATCCCCATGTTCGACGAGGAAGGGCAGTACTGGGCCAGGCACACCGAGATCATGGGGGCGGCGCACCCGGTGGGCGGGCTGAGAACGGACATCTGGGAGCGGCAGACGGATCGGATCATCGACAATCTCACCGGGACCTACCAGTTCAACGACAGGTTCTCGGCCTCGTCGGCGTGGAGCTTCGACATCTACAACGTCGACGACTACATGTACGAGAACCCCCGCTTCGGCGACGGACGGAACGTCGGGGGGCTGTTCGACGAGAGCAGGTCGGACGTTCTCAGCTGGCAGGGCACGAACACGGTGACCTTCGCCGACGCCTTCCGCGGCAAGCACAACGTGGACGCGGTGGCGGGATTCGAGGCCAGCAAGACCACCCGGGACCGGGTCAACGTCTACGGTGAGGGGTTTGCCCATCCCTGGCTGAAGACGGGTGCGAGCGCCGCCGTCATCAAGGGGTCCTCGGACCGGCTCGCGTATTCGTTCATGTCCGTGTTCGCCCGGGCGAACTACGACTACGACGGAACCTACTTCATTTCCGCCTCGGCCCGGCGGGACGGTTCGTCGAAGTTCGGTCCCGACAGCAGGTACGGGGATTTCTGGTCCTTGGGGGTCGGCTACACCCTGACGAACTCCTTCCTCAAGGACCACTCCTTCATCGACTACATGAAGCTCAGGAGCTCCTTCGGCCAGATCGGGAACGCGGACATCGGCTCCTACGAGTGGCAGGGGCTGTACGGGTTCACCCCGGCCTACTACAACCTGCCGGGCTCGGGGCCGTCTCAGGTGCCGAACAGCAGGCTGACCTGGGAGTCCCAGGACGCCTTCAACGTCGGCGTGGACTACGCGGTGTGGGGCAACCGAGTCACGGGCACGCTGGAATGGTACAAGAAGGTCTCCAGCGACCTGCTGCTCAACGTGCCCGTGTCCTATGCCACCGGCTTCCGGAGCGTGCTGCAGAACTACGGGGACATGGAGAACTCCGGGATCGAGTTCTCGGTGCAGGCGGACGTCCTGCGCAGGCAGGACTTCGACCTGAGCGCGAACTTCAACGTCACGACCCAGAACAACGAGATCACGAGGCTCGGCGCGCCCTACGTCCAGACGGCGTTCCGGAGGGCGGAGGGCCATGACTACCAGGAGTACTTCCTCTACCCCTGGGCCGGTGTGGACCCCGCCAACGGAGACCCCCTCTACTACACCGACGAGACGAAGACGGCGACGACCAACGTGCTGAACAAGACCCAGCGCATCTACGACGGGAAGACCGCCACGCCCAAGTACATCGGGAGCTTCGGGTTCTCGTCGCGCTACGGCGACTTCACGCTCAACACGACGGCGTCGTACGCCCTGGGCCACCACCTGTACGAGTACGCCGAGCGGTTCTACAACGGGGACGGTGCGATGCTGCCCCGATCCACGTCGAAGTGGGCCTGGGAGAACCGCTGGCAGAAGCCGGGCGACGTCGTCAAGGTGCCGAGGCAGAAGTGGGGCGGAAGCGCGAACAACAACCCCAACTACAACGACCGGTATCTGTACAAAGGCGACTACGTGCGCCTCAAGGACGTGGGCGTCGCGTACAGGATCCCGGAGGCGTTGGCGAACCGCATGGGCATGGAGTCGCTCACGCTCGACGTCAGGCTCAACAACTACCTGACCTGGGTGGCCGACGAGGACCTGCACATCGACCCGGAGCAGCCCTTCAACGGCGTGTACGAGACGACCTCCCCGAACATGAAGACCATCAGCATCGGGTTCAACACGGTGTTCTGAGGCAAGAGCAGCGGATGACCATCCAACCTCATTCAAGAAGACAAGGTGGGATCATGAGACATACCAAGATCCTGACACTGGCGCTGCTCGTGCCGACGGTATTGAGTGGCGTGGCGTGCTCGGACTTCCTGGTCCTGGAGCCGCCGCAATCCGTGTCGGAAGAAACGTACTTCCAGAGCATGAACGACTTCCGTGCCAGCGTCGTCGGCGTCTACGACCAGATGTCGCTGAACGACTGGTACGGGCGCAGCATGTACATCATGTCCGACATCATGGGCGAGGACATCAAGAAGAACAGCTCGGCCAACCGATACAAGGAGTTCGCCGACTTCGAAGGCCAGGTGATCTCGGGCCACATGTACGAGAGGGAGCTGTGGGGCGATGGATACGCGGGCATCAACATGCTCAACAAGATCATCAACGCCGAATTCACGCCCTCGGCCGCGTCGCAGACCGAGTTCAACCAGATCCTCGGCGAGGCGTACGCCTTGCGCGGGCTGGCGTTCTTCGGCCTGGTGACGATGTACGGACAGCACTACACGTTCACCGCGGACGGTAGCCACCCGGGCATCCCGCTGGTGCTGGAGTCGGACGTCACGGCCCTTCCTGCCCGGAGCACGGTGAAGCAGGTCTATGCGCAGGCGATCGCCGACCTCACCAAGGGCATCAGCCTGATGACCATGGACCGGAATCGCCCGTACATGATCTCCAAGTCGGGCGCCCAGGCCCTGCTGTCGCGCATCTACCTGTACATGGAGGACTTCAACAACTCCGTGGCCATGGCGGACGCCGTGATCAACAGCGGGAAGTACAGCCTGGTGAGCACGTCGAACTACGTGAGCCAGTTCGTCACCGGGGGCTCGTCCGAGGCCATCTTCGAGCTGTTCTACAGCTCCGTCGACAACCCCGGTAACGAGGGCCTGAGCGGCATGTACAGGGCGACCGGGTACGGCGACTACCTGCCGTCGAAGGATCTGCTGAACCTGATTCCCGCTGGCGACATCCGGAGGCAGATGTTCATCGTTGACCCGAAGCTCGTGGGGATCTACGCGAGCCAGCGGGTGAACAAGTGGCCCACGGCGCCGGGGATGGACAAGATCCCCATCGTCCGGCTCTCCGAGGTCTACCTGAACCGGGCCGAGGCCAGGGCGAGGCTGGGACAGACCGCCGGCGCGCAGGCTGACCTGAACCTGATCCGCAAGCGCGGCCTGGCCACGGCTCCGGACGTCACGGACACCGGCCAGGCTCTGCTCGACGCGATCCTGATCGAGCGGAGGATCGAGCTCAGCGCCGAGGGGCACCGCATCCACGACATCATGCGGCACAAGAAGGGCATCAATCGGGTGGACAACACGAGCACCAGGGCGTCCATGCCGTATCCCTGTAAATTCTGCATCCTCCCGATTCCCTTCGAAGAGATGGACACGAACCCGAAGATGGTGCAGAACGACGGCTACGTGGGCTGATCGGATGAGGGCGATGGAACGACCGGATGGCTGGCAGGACGTAGCGATCCAGGTCTGAAAAGAGCGGGGGCGGTCGGGACGGACTTCGTCCCGGCCGCCCCCTTCGTCAGCCGCGAAGCCGCTGGCGTCCGCCCCGTCAGCGCCAGGGGTACGCGTCGACCTTCACGCCCTTCGCCTCCAGGATCAGCTCCAGCGTCCGGTACCAGGTGGGCAGGGGCGTGGACCGTTCGTAGGCATCGTTGGTCTTGTGGGCGACCACCAGGTCGAGGGCGGGGAAGACCGCGATCCACTGGCCCCACGCGCCCCAGGCCCAGTACGCTCCTTCGAAGGGCCCGGTGGCCGCGGGACCGTCGAAGACCCACCACATGTGTCCGTATCCCAGGAACCCGTCCCGGCGGCTCACCGGGTTCATCTCCTCCAGGGGGGTGACGACGGAGGTGATCCGCCGGGCCCACTCCTTCGAGATGATCTCCTCGCCGTTCCAGCTCCCTTCGTTCAGCATGACGAGGCCGATGCGGGCCATGTCCCTCGTGGAGACCCAGATGGGGTATGCCGCGTACCGGGAGACGGTGAGATCCCCCGCCTTGGCCTGGGCGCTCCGGTCCCAGTCCTGGAACCGCATGGGGACGGCGAGCTGGGACTGGATCTCGTCGTAGATGCTCCGGCCCGTGAGGAGCTCGAAGACGTACCCGGCGGCGTTGAAGTCCCAGTTGCTGTAGAGCATGTAGCTCCCGGGCTTCTGGGAGCCTCGGGGTGGGGCCCGGCTCAGGTCGTCCCCTGAGTAGGAGGCGGGGTGGTACACGCCCGACCGGGCCGTGATGAGGTGCTGGACGGTGGCCTGCCTCTCGATGTCCAGGAGGCCGCCGATGTCGTCCATCCCGAGCTCACCGATGGTGGCGTCCAGGTGGATGATGCCCTTCTCGACCCAGTCTCCGTAGAGCATGGCCAGGACGCTCTTCCGTGCGGACGCGATGTATGAGAGCTCCTCGACGTCGCCGAAGTCGTAGACGATCCGGCCACGGTCCACCACCACCACGCCCGTCGCGTTGCTGCTGTCGCGCAGGAAGGCGAAGGCCCTCTGGAGGCCGTCACCGCTCCATCCGTACGCCGCCAGGTCCTGGCGGGACACGTACTCCCACTCCTCCCCCGGGAAGACCGGGGTCGTGGAGACCTGCGCCGTGGCCAGGGAGGGGAGGGCGAGGGCGACGAAGAGCGGCCAGGACGCGGCGCGGCGCACGACGCCGGCGAGGCTGCGCTGGTGGAGCATGGGTGTCAGCTCCCCGCAGGCGCAGCCGCCGCGGCCACCTGCTCCCAGAGGCGGAAGAAGTTGCCGCCCATGACCTTGCCGATCTCCTCGTCGGTGTAGCCCGCCGCCATGAGCCCGTCCACGATGGCGAGGAAGTTGGCCTCCTCGCCGAACTCGGGGATGTAGTCCATCCCACGCAGGTCGCTGCCGATGCTGACGTGGTCGATCCCCACCAGGTTCTTGACGTGGTCCATGTGCGCGACCATCTCGGCCATGTTGCCCAGGGACGCGGACGGCCAGATGCCGATCAGGCCGCCCTTCGCGGCGATGGCCTGGATCTCCTCGTCGGAGACGTCGCGGGCGCCGCCGTGGCGCGCCTTCACGCCCGTGTGGCTGAAGATCATGGGCTGGGTGGAGACCTCCAGGGCATCCATGATCGTCGGCGTGTTGGCGTGGGCGAGGTCCACGATCAGCCCCAGCCGGTTGGACTCCTGGACGAACTCGCGGCCGAAGTCGGTGAGCCCCTCGTCGATGAAGGGCTCCGTCTGCTTGTGGCCGACGTCGTTGTTGAGGAAGTGGATGAGCTGGACCAGCCGCACCCCGCGGCGCTGGATCTCCCGCAGGTTGTCGAGGCTCCCCTCGAGACCATCCACACCCTCCAGCGCCGCCATGACGGCGATCTTCCCCTGTGCCTTCGCCTCCAGCACGGACGCGGGCGAGACGGCGAGCACTACATCGCCGTCCGTGACGTTCTTGAAGATCCTGTCCAGGCGGTCCAGGGTGAAGGCCATGCCATCGCCCGGCTTGGTCGGATGGACCTCGTCGCCCCGCAGCCGGGGTACCTCGCTGCCGTCGCGGTTGGTGTACCCTCCGTGGAAGGCCGCGTCGCTGCTGACGTTGGCGACGAGGAGGTCCATCTTGTTGCGGCGGTAACGCTCCAGCTCCTCGGGCTCGATCTTCTCGATGTTCGCCCGGTGGAAGCGGCTGGGGTGGGCGTGGGTGTCCACGAACACGTAGCTCTGGTGGATCTGCTCGATGCGCGCATCCCGCGCGGCGGCCTCGTCAATCGGCTCCGGCGCCTTCGCGCAGGACGCGAGCGCCAGCCCCGACAGCAACAGCATACCGGTCGTGATTGCAGGTTTCATATCCTCTCCCTCTGCGGACTGCGCTCCGAGCTGCACGGCAACTCGGCCGCGAACTCCGTGGTGGCGTTCGTAAGTTGGGACGTACTTGCCAGCGCTTCACACAATCATGTCACCAGAGTGGGCGGCGGTCACGCATCCCGGTAGGGTGCGTGGGCCTCTACCGTGCCCCTATCCCCCCCGCTCGAACACGATCTTCCCGTCCACGATCGTCAGCTCCACGGTCATGTTCAGGATATCCGCCGGATCGATCTCCAACAGGTTGCGGTCGCACACGGTGATGTCCGCGAGCTTGCCCGCCTTCAGGGATCCCCGGCGATCCTGCTCGAAGGCCGCGAACGCGTTGTTGACGGTGTAGGCCTTGAGCGCTTCGGCCACCGAGATCTTCTGCTCGGGGAACCAGCCGCCCTCGGGCGTGTGGTTCAGCGTGGTGCGGTTGACGGCGGCGTGGATGAGGTACTTCGGGTGCATGTGGTACTCGGCGGCCGACGTGCCGGGCCAGTCCGAGCCGAACGAGAGCATGGTGCCGTGCTCGAGCATGGACGCGAAGGCGTAGGCCCCCTTGCTCCGCTCGTGGCCGATGCGCTCCTCCATCCAGCGCATGTCGTCGGAGATGTGGTACGGGTTCACCTCGGCGATGACGCCGAGCTGCTGGAAGCGGGGGAAATCGCTGGGGCGCACCACCTGGTTGTGGATGACCCGGAAGCCCTTCAGGTCCACCCCCTCGTTCTTCAGCCGCTCGTACAGGTCCAGCATGAGGGCCACGCCCTTGTCCCCGATGGCGTGCACGTTCGGGACGAACCCGCCGTCCAGGCCGGCGCGGATGAGCCCGTACATCTTCTCCATGTCCTCCACCATCATCGCCGAGTCGCTGCTGGTGTGGACGCGGTAGTGGCCGTAGTTGCCGGGCTGGTCGTCGTACGGCTCGAAGAAGAGGGCCCCGTGGGTGCCCATGATCCCGTCGATGTATCCCTTCAGCGCGCCGTAGCGGAGGAACGCGTCGGGCTGCTTGGTCTCGGGATGTAGTCCCATGGTGAAGCCCTGGGCAGCCAGCTCCGCTCCCCTCGAGAGATCGGGGCGCAGCCACACGCGTGCCGTGAGCTCTCCGCTCTTCTGCAGCTCGACGAAGCGAGCCGTCTGCTCAGGGGTGGCGATGTCGTGGACCTCCACGATCCCCGCCTCCCGGAGCGCCTTCAGCGCCGCCCGGTTCTCGGCCAGGAGGCGTTCGGGGGACTTGGGCGTGCGCACCTCGCGGATCCGGTCCAGGGCCGGCGAGCCCCGGTGGATGAGGCCGGTGGGGGCGCCCCGGGCGTCGCGCTCCATCCCCGCCACCGGTGCGCCATCGAGCCCGGCGGCCTGGAGCGCGGCGGTGTTGGCCAGGAATAGCTCGCCGTCGAACGAGGTGAGGAGGCAGGGGTTGTGCGCGGTGACCGAATCGATGACCCAGCGGTCCGGCGTCCAGCGTGACCTCTTCTTCTCACCGGCGGTCTCGGCGCCCAGCGACCACTCCTCGTAGGCGCCCCAGAGCCCCCCGGAGATCCACTCGCCCTCTCCCAGGATGGCGGTGACGCGGCGCATCTCCGCCACCAGCCCCTCGTCGTCGGAGACGGCCATGAGGTTGGCGTCGTTGATGAGGGCGCCGGCGCTGTTGAAGTGGACGTGGCCGTCGATGAACCCGGGCACCACGAACTTGCCGCCCAGGTCCACCACGCGGGTGTCCGGGCCGCGGTACGCGTCAGCCGCGCCGTCGTCGTCGAGGACGGCGGTGATGGTGTTCCCGGTTACCACCACGGCGGAGGCCCAGGGCTGAGCCTCCTCCATGGTATAGACCTTCCCGTTCAGCAGGATGAGGTCGGCGGGAGCGGTGGACTCTCCGCAGGCGGCGAGGAGGATGGCGAGGAAGGGGAGCGGAGCGAAGCGCTTCATGGAATGACCTCCCGGACGGGTGGCCTGGTGGGGGCAGGCCTGAGCGGCCTGGGTTCCGACAGAGTACGCGAGCGCGAGGGAATCGTCCAACCGTGGCGACCCCTCGGGGCGCTCCCTATGCTTCGCCGCTGCCGTCCACGCCTTCGGAGGAGGACCCATGACCATCAGGCGACGAGACTTCCTGAAGACCACGGCGGCCGCCGGTGGAGCGCTGGCCCTCGGTGCCGGGAGTGCGATCCAGGAGGTGGCCGGCGCCGTCACCTCCGGCAATCCGGAGGTCCCCGCTCGGCCCCCGTCACCCCGAGCGCTCCGGATCCTCATCCTGGGCGGGACCAACCTCACCGGCCCGCACCTCGTGCGCTACGCTCGGGAGCGGGGTCACCAGATCTCCATCTTCACCCGCGGCCGCACCAAGCCGGGGCTCTTCCAGGACGCCTTCGAGCACGTGGAGCACCTCCTCGGGGACAGGGCCGGCGACCTGGAGGCGCTCGAGGGACGCACCTGGGACGTGTGCATCGACTCCTCGGGCTCGAACGCGCAGTGGACGCGGGATTCGGCGGAGCTCCTGCGAGATGCGGTGGGGAGCTACATGTACATCTCCTCCACGGGAGTCCACTACCCCTATCCGGAGGGCATCACCGAGGACACGCCGGTGCAGCTGGTAGACCCCTCGGGCGGGGAGAACGGCTCCGCCCGCTTCGGGGTGATGAAGGCCCTCTCCGAGCTCGAAGCCCGCAAGGTGTTCGGCGAGCGGACCTGCGTGGTGCGTCCCACGTACATCGTCGGGCCCCTGGACGGGACCAACCGGGGGACGTACTGGCCGGAGCGGCTACGCCGCGGGGGCGATGTCCTCGTTCCAGGGAGGAAGACCGACCAGGTGCAGCAGATCGACGTGCGCGACCTGACCGAGTGGATGGTCCACCTCCTGGAGAGCGGCATCCACGGGACGTTCAACGCCGTGGGGCCCGCCTCGCCGCTGACCATGGAGGAGTTCGTCCACGGGATGCGCGCCACCACCTCGGCGGAGGTCCGGTGGACCTGGATCGAGGACTACGCCTTCCTCCAGGAGCACGAGCTCACCGCCGCCATCCCCTGGATCCTCCCGGCGGACGACTACCTCGGCTCCCAGAGCATCGACAACACCCGGGCGAAGGCGGCGGGGCTCAGGTTCCGGCCCGTGGCTGTAACGGCTCTGGACACCCTGGCGTGGTTCCACTCCGACGCCGTGACCGACGAGGAGCGGGCCCGCCCGCCCATGGCGCTGTCGCCGGACCGGGAGGCCGAGCTCCTCGAGGCCTGGAGGCGCCGGCAGGGCTAGGCGGGCGGGCCCGCGCCCCCCATGTTCCCCGTCATCCCTGCCTCACCCGCCTTCCAAGGGAGGACGCCATGCCGAGCGTCGTCCGGTGTCCGGCCATTTCCGTCGTGCTGCTTTCCCTGCTCCTCGTGTCCGCCGCCGCGCCCGCTGGGGCCCAGGCCCCCACGCCGCGGCCCGTGACCGTGGGCTCCCCCATGCCGGACTTCACCGTCCCGGTCTTCCAGGGCGGCGAGGTCACCCTCTCGAAGCTCCGCGGCAAGAACGTCATGATCCTCTTCCCCCGCGGGCTCTCCCGCCCCGGGTCGTGGTGCCACATCTGCCCCTACCAGCACTCGGAGCTGGTGGAGTACGAGGCTCAGACCGGGTTCCGCGCCCGGGCCAACCTGGAGATCCTCTGGGTGATGCCCTACTCGCGGGAGATGGTGGCCCAGTGGGTGGACGACTACCCGCAGCTCCTCCAGGACAACGAGAACGGCAAGAACCCGCCCAACGCGGCGGCGCTCGACTCGGCGGGGAAGGCGCGCATGGAGCGCGCCCGCATGATCTACCCGAAGACGTTCCGGGCCGTGAAGGGGCAGGTGCCCACGCCGTTCCCCATCCTGGTGGACGCCGACCGGGCGCTCTCCCAGGGGCTGGGCCTCTTCACCACCAACTGGAGCGGGAGCAGTGCGGAGCAGAACGTGCCCACCGTGCTCATCATCGACGCCAACGGCATGCTCCAGTTCAAGTACATGAGCCAGAACACGGTGGACAGACCGCCGCTGGAGTACCTGGTGCGGGTGGTGGAGGTGCTGAACGGGAGCAGGTAGGAGAACCGCCGGGGCCTTCCGGCTCCCCTCCCCCCGCCGCTACCGGCCCCCCGGCACGACCTCCTTGTACCCCGCCGGGACCCGGAACCGCTCGTCGGGGATGGCGCCGGTCTTCACGTCCTGCACGGTCTGGGTGACGCGCATGTAGACGCTCTGGGTGGGGGCGGCGTCCGGTGCGGGTTGCTCCGGTTGCCGGCGCCCCCGGCCCATGAGGCCGCCCAGCGCCTGGCGC
>JBFYZE010000442.1:0-15698 GCA_041309665.1 Gemmatimonadales bacterium
ATCTAGTTCGGCTAATATACTTTCAGCTAGTTCAGTCTATTCTGTTCGAGGATGGGACGACGCCGATGAACAGCTGGAAGCTGGAGGACGCCAAGAACCGCTTCTCGGAGCTGCTGCGCCGGGCCGCCTCCGAGGGTCCCCAGCTCGTGACCCGCCACGGGCGGGAGGCTGCGGTGGTTCTGGGGGTGGAGGAGTACCGGCGCCTCACCCAGCCCGGGGACCTGGTGTCCTTCCTGGCCGACTCTCCCTTCGCCGCGGCGCTTCAGGACGGGGAGTTGCTCCTCGAGCGGTCCCGGGAGCGGGCTCGGGACGTGGAACTCTGAGGCCCTAGGCTCCATGCCCTACCTGCTGGACACCAACGTCCTCTCCGAAACGGCCCGGGCCGAACCCCACCCAGGGGTCCTGGCCTGGATGAGGTCCCTGGATCCCCTGGAAGCCTACCTCTCGGTCCTCACTCTGGGGGAAATCGGGAAGGGCCTCTCCCTCATGCCTCCGGGCCCCCGCAAGAGGGCGCTCCGGAACTGGCTGGGCCATGACCTCCTGGAGCGTTTCCGGGGCCGCGTTCTCGCCATCGACACCGACGTCGCCTCGGCGTGGGGCACGCTGGACGCCGAGGGACGGAGGATCGGGCGGCCCCTGCCCGTCATCGACGGTCTTCTCCTGGCCACCGCCAGCACCCACGGCCTCACCTTCGTGACCCGGAACCTCAGGGACTGCGGGGACCGGGGTGTGGAGGTCGTGGACCCCTGGGAGTGAGAGGCTCCCCCGGCAACCACGGCGTCGGGTTCAGGGCCCGCCTACATGCGTCGGCCGCCGCGCGGATCACCTTGGTCATGTGGTGTCCTCCAGGCGCTGGAGCCGGACGTCATCTAGGGGTAGGCTGTTATACCACAATGTGGTATAATCGTCCAGGCGACCCGGTCGAGGGGAGGTAGGGAGCGATGGGCTACCTGGGCGAGTTCGAGCAGCTGATCCTGTTCTCCGTGCTTCAGCTCGGCGACGACGCTTGCGGCGTGACGATCCGGGACGCGATCGAGGCGCGCACGGGCCGCGTGGTCTCGTCGGGCGCGATCTATACCACGCTCGGGAGGCTGGAGGAGCGGGGCCTCGTGTCCTCGAGCGAAGGGGTGCCCCCCTCGGGCCGCCCTGGACGCCCCCGCAAGCACTATGCGCTAGAGCCCGCCGGTGCGCGCCAGCTCATGGACGCCTACGCCGCCATCCAGGCCATGGCGGCCGACCTGGTGCCCGCGCTCGCGAAGCTCGCGGAGGGATAGCGCCGTGGTCGATCGCCCCGGACCGGGCGCGCCGCGCGCGCTCCGGCTGATTGCGTCGTGGCTGATCCGCTCGAGGGACGCGCGTTTCATCCTGCACGACCTGGACGAGATTTTCGCCCGCGACGTGGCGCGCGGGGTGGGGTCCTGGCGCGCGCGCGCCCGCTACGTGCACAACGCGCTCGGCTCCGCGGCGAGCGTCTGGCGCGCCGACGCGCACCGGCTCCGCGTGCCCGCGCTCCCGGGCGTGTCCTGGCTGGACGTGAAGCTCGGTGTGCGCATGCTCGGCAAGCACCCGGCGTTCACGGTCGTGGCCGGGTTCGCGCTCGCGCTCGGCATCCCGGTCGGGCTCATGCCGCTCCAGATCTTCCACGCGTTCAACGCGCCCATGCCGTTCGACGAGGGCGAGCGCATCGTCGGGCTCCGGAACTACGACATCTCCATCCAGGATCCCGCGCCGCGCGCCATCCACGACTTCGAGACGTGGCGCGCGGAGCTGACCTCGGTCTCGGCCATGGCCGCCGTGAGCAGCGCGCGCCACAACCTAGTGGACGAGGACGGCCGCGCCGAGCCCGTGCGCGGGTCGGAGATGAGCGCCGTCGGCTTCGACATCCTGCGCGTGAGCCCCGTGCTGGGGCGGCGGCTGCTTCCCGCAGACGAGCTCCCGGGAGCGCCGCCGGTGGTCGTGCTCGGATACGACCTGTGGCAGACGCGCTTCGGTGGGGCCGCGGACGTGGTCGGGCGCACCGTCCAGGTGGGCGCCACCCGGCGCACCGTGGTGGGCGTGATGCCGGAGGGGTTCCTGTTCCCTTACCGCGACAACCTCTGGATGCCGTGGCAGGCGCGCGCGCTTGACTACGAGTGGGGCCAGGGGCCGGCGCTCTGGATGCTCGCGCGGCTGCGGGACGGCGTCACCGCCGCGCAGGCTCGAGCCGAGCTGGAGACGGTCGCGCGGCGCACGGCGGCGGCGCACCCGGAGACGCACGAGCACCTGCGCGCCGAGGTCGTGCCGTTCACGTGGACGGTCACCGGCATGGAGGCCCGGTTCAATCTGGAGTTCTTCCAGATCCAGGCCATGGCACTCCTGCTGCTCGCGGTGGCGTGCGGCAACATCGGCACGCTCATGCTCGCGCGCGCCGCCACCAGGTCGAGCGAGATCGCGGTGCGGACCGCGCTGGGCGCGAGCCGCGCCCGCATCGTGGGGCAGCTCTTCGTGGAGTCTCTCGTGCTGGCGCTCCTGGCCGCCGCCGCCGGCCTCGTGATCAGCTCGGTCGTGGTGGATCGCTCCACGCTGCTCACGCGCTCCATGCCCTTCTGGTTCGACCTCGGCGTCGGGTCCTCCACGGTGGTGTGGGCGGGCGCGCTCGCCGCGTTCAGCGCGGCCATTGCCGGCGTGATCCCCGCGCTGAAGGCCACGGGCCCGAGCGTCCAGCGGAATCTGCAGCGCCTCGCCCCCGGGGGCGGGGGCGTGCGGTTCGGCGCGATCTCGAGCGGGCTGATCGTCGTGGAGGTAGCGCTCTCGGTGTGCTTCCTCTCGGTGGTGGGAGTGCTGGGCTGGAAGGGGATCCTGAGCCGCGAGCTCGATCCCGGGATCCCCACCGCGGAGTACCTGACCGCGAGCTTGCGCATGCCCTACGCACCCCCTGGGGACGCCCCGGAGGCCGAGCGGCGTGCCTTCGCCGAGCGCTTCGGGCGGATCCAGGAAGAGATCGCCCGGCGCCTGGCCGCCGAGCCCGGCGTGCGCGGCGTGGTGTTCGCCGACCGGCTCCCGGGGATGGACCATCCGAGTCGCCGCATCGAGATCGAGGGCGAGGACCTGCCGCTGAACGCCGCCGGCACGGCGCACACCGCGACCGTCGGGCCGGACTACTTCGAGGCGCTGGGACGGCCCGTGCTCGCGGGCCGCGGCTTCGACTCGGGCGACCTCGCGTCCGAGCGGAGGGCCGTGCTGGTCAACGAGTCGTTCGTCGCGCGCCTCCTGCACGATCAGAACCCGATCGGACGGCGTGTCCGCTACGCGGCCAGGCCCGGCGACGAGCCCGGACCCTGGTTCGACATCGTGGGCGTGGTGAGCGACCTGGGCATGGAGGCGCTCGACCCGGCCCTGGCGGCGGGCATCTACCACGTGGCCCCTCCGGGCGAGATCCACCCGCTGCGCTTGGGTGTGCACGTGGGCCGCGATCCGGAATCCTTCGCCCCGACGCTGCGCGCGCTCGCGGCGGCGGTGGATCCCACGCTCACGGTCCCCGACGCGGTCGCGCTGGACGAAGCGTTCTCGGAGGCGCGCTGGGGGGCGGTCTGGGGCGCGTTCCTGTTCGCCGTGCTCGCGCTGATCGCGATCGCGCTCTCCACTGCGGGGCTCTACGCGCTCATGTCGTTCACCGTGTCGCAGCGCACGCGCGAGATCGGCATCCGCACCGCGCTGGGTGCGGACCCGCGGCGCATCGTAGGCTCGATCCTGCGCCGCGCCTCCATCCAGATCGTGGCGGGCGTGCTGCTCGGCAGCGGGCTGGGCGCCGCCCTGCTCGTGGACCTCTCCAACGACCCGATGTTCCACACGCCGCAGTGGCCCTCGGTGCTCGCGGCCACCGCGGCCTTCATGGTCCTGGTCGGCCTGCTCGCGTGCGCGGGTCCGACGCGGCGCGGCCTGCGCGTGCTGCCCAGCGACGCGCTGCGGGAGGGGTAGGCGTTCCGACCTCCGGACCTGATGCTGATCGGAGACCAAGAGAGGTGCCCCGGAGGCTCTCCGGAGGAAGCGGAGGTCATGCCGCAACGCAGGTAGGCCCGGAGATCCTTCTCGACCCTGGTGGGGACTCCGTAGCCCACGGGATCGGCTTCGGCCGCGTGGGCGAGGAACGTCTCGAGGTGATGCTGGACGACTGCGTACAGGGGGCTCGCCGCCGGGTGCTGCGGCCGGTAGACGGATTGGGCACCGACTCTGCTCGGATGCCAGGCCGCGGCGAGCGTGCGCCACGGGGGCCGCTGGGCCGATATCACCATGGCGGACCCTGCCCAGGGCGTGACGCCTCGCGCCCGCCTGAGAGGATCTCGGGTCTCCGCTACTTCGCGGCGAACATGGCGATGGTGGATCGCTGAGGGTGCAGGCGGGGCAGGGTGGCGTCGCGAATGGCGCAATGGAACTGTTGCAGATAGCGCAACGACGAGTGGCCGCTCACCCCCCCTGATCCCGCCCTATCCCCCCTACCCTCCCGTCTTCACCGGCGTGGCCTCTCCGCTCACCAGCGTCCGCGTCATGTCCACCACGGCGCGGATCACCTTGGTCATGTAGTCCACGTTCAGGTGCTCGTAGTGGTCGTTGGGGCGGTGGTAGTACGGGTCGTCGGTGCTGAGGGGGCTGGCCAGGGTGGTGGTGATGTGCCCCGCCGCGTCGAAGGACCGGTTGTCCGAGCCGTTGTAGTAGCGCACCTGGTGCTCCAGGGGATCCACCAGCGAGATGGGGGAGGCCGGGTCCATCGCCGCGCGGAAGACCTCGTCCAGCGTGGAGCGCTCCGGGCCCAGGATCATCAAGGCGTAGGAGCCGTCGGCCGCGGGCTTGCCGATCATCTCGAAGTTGATCATGGCCACGAGCTTTTCGGCCGGAAAGGGGAGGTTCTCGGCCAGGTGCCTCGAGCCGATGAGCCCCCTCTCCTCCGCCGTGAAGGTGGCGAAGACCAGGGAGCGCCGGCTCACACCGGTCTGGGCGAAGTAGCGGGCCAGGGCCAGCACGGCGGTGGTGCCGGTGGCGTTGTCGTCGGCCCCGTTGAAGATCACGTCGCCCGTGTCCCCCCTCATCCCCACGTGGTCGTGGTGGGCGCCGACGAGGATGTACTCGTCCCTGAGCACGGGGTCGGTGCCCTCCACCCACCCCACCAGGTTGGTAAGCTCGTAGGTCACCGGGGCGGCCGTGGTGTCCCGGCGGTTGCGGTACTCGTGGGTGAAGGTGTTCCGGAACCCCGGGAACCGGGGGAACTCCTTCAGCCCAGCGGCCCGGAACTCCCGGGCGATGTAGTCCTCCGCCAGCCGGATGTGGGGCGTGAACGGGTCCCGCCCCTTCATCTCGTCGGAGGAGAGGTAGCGGATATGGGCGTCCACCAGCTCGGTGGTGATGATCCGGGCGGGATCGGGAGCGGACTGGGCGTGGGCAGGGGCCGACGGGACGGCCAGGGCGACGGCCAGCGAGAACGCGACGGCGACGGCCATGGGGCCGTAGCTCGGAGTGCGGCGGTTCATGGGACTCCCTGGATGGCGGACCGGGATCCGGGCACACCGTCCCCTACGGGGTACGGTGCGTGCGGGGTTCCACCCCACCAGATACCGCCGTTCGCCTCTCGAGGCCAGGGCCCAGGAGCAGGATGGCGGTCCCCGCCGGCGGCACTTCCCCCGCTACGGCCGTCGCGGTACCGTGCGCCATCCCCCCGGCCCCATCCGCGGCACCCGCCCAACCCACCATGACCGAGCCCGACACCCACCAGGAAGAGGAGGCGCTGGGAAAGGCCTACGACGCGCGCCTCATGCGCCGCCTCCTGGGGTACGTCCGCCCGTACCGGGTCCAGGTGGCGGTGGCCATCGTGCTCCTCATGCTGGCGTCGGCCACCGAGATCGCGGGGCCCTGGCTCACTCAGCTGGCCATCGACCGCGCCATCCCCGCCGGCGACCTGGGGCTCCTGGGCACCCTGGGCCTGGCCTACGCCGGCGCCGTCGTCCTCGGCGTCGTGCTGCAGTACGCCCAGGGCCTGCTCACGACGTGGCTGGGCCAGAGCGTCATGTACGACCTCCGCAAGGAGATCTTCGCACGCTTCCAGCGCATGGACCTGCGGGCCTACGACAAGGCATCCGTAGGCCGCCTGATGACCCGCATCACCAACGACGTGGAGACGCTCAACGAGCTCTTCAGCTCAGGGTTGGTCACGGTGTTCGGCGACGTGTTCACGCTGGCGTTCATCATCGTGGCCATGGTGCGCATGGACTGGAAGCTCGCCCTCGTCACCTTCGCGGTGCTCCCCCTCGTGTTCGCGGCGGCGTTCGTGTTCCGCGCCAAGATCCGCGACGCCTACCGGGACATCCGCACGCGCCTGGCCCGCCTGAACGCGTTCCTCCACGAGCGCTTCACCGGTGTGCGGGTGGTGCAGCTCTTCAACCGCGAGGAGGCCGACGCCGCGCGCCACGCGGCCTTGAACGCCGACTACCTGGACGCGCACCTCCGCTCCATCACCTGGTACGCGCTCTTCTTCCCCGTCATCGAGTTCATCACCGCCCTGGCGCTGGCCCTCATCCTCTGGTACGGGGGCGTGGAGATCCTGGACGGCGCAGTCACCGTGGGCGTGGTGGCGGCCTTCCTCCAGTACGTGCGCCGCTTCTTCCGGCCCATCCAGGACCTGTCGGAGAAGTACAACCTCCTCCAGGGCGCCATGGCGTCGTCGGAGCGGATCTTCAAGCTGCTGGACCAGGAGGACGACATCCGGGACCCGGACCACCCCGTGGACCTCCCCTCGCCCACGCGCGGTGACATCGAGTTCCGGGGCGTGTGGTTCGCTTACGGACGGAGGGAGGACGGAGAGCCGGACTGGATCCTCCGCGACGTGAGCTTCCGCGTGGCCCCGGGGGAGAAGTTGGCCATCGTGGGGCACACCGGGGCCGGCAAGACGACGCTCATCAACCTCCTCATGCGCTTCTACGACGTGGACCGGGGCGAGATCCTCCTGGACGGCGTCGCCATCCGGCGCCTCCGGGTGCGGGACCTCCGGTCGCGCATCGGCCTCGTCCTGCAGGACGTCTTCCTGTTCAGCCAGGACGTGGCGTACAACATCCGCCTCGGCTCGTCCGGAATCGACGACGCGGCCGTGCGCCGCGCAGCCGAGCGCGTGGGCGCCGCGCCCTTCGTGGAGCGCCTGGAGGGCAGCTACGCCCAGACGCTGGGCGAGCGGGGCGCGAACCTCTCGGTGGGGGAGCGCCAACTGGTGAGCTTCGCGCGGGCGCTGGCATTCGACCCCGGGATCCTCGTGCTGGACGAGGCCACGAGCTCGGTGGACTCCGAGATCGAGGAGCGCATCGAGCGGGCCACCGACGAGCTCCTCCAGGGGCGCACCTCGCTCATCATCGCCCACCGCCTGTCCACCGTTCAGCACGCGGACCGGATCCTGGTCCTCCACCACGGCGAGGTCCGTGAGGAGGGCACCCACGACCAGCTCCTGGAGCAGGACGGGCTGTACGCCCGCCTCTACGAGCTGCAGTTCGCGGCGGCGGTGGGCTAGCGCGTCGGGGCCGACGGCGGCGCCACCGTCGAGTCCGCCGTCACCGTCCGCTGCGACACCGGCACGACGCGCCCCCCGACCCGGATGAGGGGCTCCTCGGCGAACCCTCCCACCGGCTCCAGCGCGCCCTCGGTGTAGCGGCTCCCCGGATTCCAGAGGATCCATTCCTGGATCCCGGCGTCGTACGTCGCCTGGATCTGGGCCCGCACCTCGGGTGCGCCGTAGCGAGGCTGGCCCAGCGTGAAGTCCTGCAGCCAGGGGCGCGTGGCGCCGGCACCCTCCACCGCAACGGAGCGGCGCAGCGCGTCCTGGAGCGCCCGCTTCACCACCTCGTAGGGATGGGCGTTGGGGCTCTGATACCCGAAGCTCCCCTTCCAGTAGTGGCTCGGGTAGACCATGGGGAGCGCCACGTCCACGTCGTCGATGAGCGACTCCCACACCTGTCCGATCCCCACGTCCCGGCTCGCCGACGTGACCACGCCGAACACGTCGGCGGTGACCGCCACCCCCTCGTCCGCCAGCCCATCCCTGGCGTACGCGAGGAACGCGCTGATGATCTCGTGCTGCGGCGTGTCGCCGGCGCCCGGGTACACGAGCCTCGCCTTCTCCGAGGCCGGGACGTCGGGGAAGCGGACGTAGTCCCACTGGATCTCCGGGAAGCCCATCTGTGCCATCTCCCGCGCCAGTTCCACGTGGTAGTCCCATACGCGCCGGTCGTAGGGGTTGAGCCAGTAGAACCCCTTGGCATCGCGGAACGCGCCCCCGTCCCGGTCCTGGATGGCCATGTCGGGACGGGCCGCGGCCAGGATGGGATCCTGCACGATGACGATCCGGGCGATGGGGTAGATCCCTTCGGCGTACAGGCGCCGAAGGAGCCCGGGGAGGTCCCGTATGCGGATCTCGCCCGTCGCCCCGACCTCCTGCGCCAGAGCGACGTCCGTGCGGTGGCTCACGTACCCGCTGGCGTCCTTGACGTCGATGACGAAGGCGTTCACCTCCGTCCTGCGGGCCAGGTCGAGCAGGGCGTCCACGCGCCGCGTGGACCCGGCGGCCCACGCGTTCAGGTAGAGCCCACGCACGTGCTGGGGGCGCTGGAACACGAGGGGCTGCGTGGAGTCGGGGAGGGGCACCGCGCTCGACGGACCCCCGGCGGTCACGGAGTCCCCTGCGCTCCCCGTGTCCACCTGGATGGTCTCGACCTCCATGGACTGGGGCACGTGGGGAAGCGAAGACACGTCGGCGGTGTCCTCCGGCCCGGGGCGCGCGCTCCGGTCGAAAGCCGAGGGTCCGGCCTCGCAGGCCGACGTCCCCACGGCGAGAAGGGCCGACAGGTAGAGGCTGGCGCGTCGCGTCACGTGCGGGCTGCGAGCGCTCAGTACGCCGTCAGGGTGGGATCCACCTCCCGCCTCCAGGCGAGGATCCCTCCCTTGAGGTTCACCGCCCGCTCGACGCCGTGCTCCCGCAGCAGCCGCACCGCCCAGGCGCTCCTCGCCCCGGAGCGGCAGTAGACCACCACGTCGCTGGCCGCGTCGATCTCGCCGAGGCGCGACAGGATGAACGCGGTCGGGATGCGGAGCTGGCCGTGCTCGGGGAGGTCCGCGACGCCGGCCTCATGCGGCTCACGGACGTCCAGGAGAAGAGGCACGTCGCCCCGGTCGAGGCGGGACATCAGTTCGGTCGGCGTGATCTCGGGGACGTCGGCGCTTCTCATCGGGTCGGCGTCAGACTCGGGGAAGGAACTCGTCGAGGAGCGCCGCGGTGCGATCGGCAGCGCCCAGGTGGGCGTCAATATAGCCCAAGGCCTGCGCCGCGGCGTAGCCACGCGCGGCGGCGTCTCCCATCCATGTCTCGAGCGCTTCGGCCATGCCGGCGCCGTCATGCACGTCCCGTGCCGCGCCCGCCGCGAGGAGCTCTCCCGCGGCCCGGACACGTCCCCCGCCAGGACCGAAGAGCACGGGCACGCCCGCGGCTGCCGGCTCCAGCACCGAGTGCAGTCCGGCCGTGTGGAACCCGCCTCCCACGTACGCCACGTCCGCGACGGTGTAGAGGTGCGCCAGCACCCCCACCCTGTCCACCACGACCGCGTCCACCCCCGCCGCGCCCCGCGCCTCCACGTCCGCAAGCGAAGCCGATCGCCACCCCCGACGAGCGAGTTCCTCGAGGAGCGCCCGCACCACCTCGGGATGCGGCTCGTGGGGAGCGATGACCACACGCAGCCCGGGTTCGCGCCGCCGCGCCGCGTCCAGGGCCGGGAGGAGCACGCGCAGGTCCGACGGCCACGTGGAGCCGGCAACCACGGTCGGGCGCCGCTCGGCGTGGAACGGAGCGAGCCAGGGGGAGGCGGGGTCCGCGCCCCGGGCCCGCTCCGCCGCCGAGTCCACGCCGGGGTCGCCGGTGACCCGCACCGCTTCCGGGCTCACCCCCAGGGAGCGGAGGCGCTCGGCATCGGCTTCGGCAATGGCGCAGGCCAGGGAGAGCCGGGACCAGGTGGAGCGCATGAGCTCCCTGCCGGGCCAGCGCGCGCGCCGGGCCCCTGGAGGGACCGATCCTCCCACCAGCGCCACGGCGATGCGGCGGCGCGCCGCCTCCTCCACCAGGACGGGCCACACTTCCGTCTTGGTGAACGCCACCACCCCGGGCGCCGTCGCGTCCAACGCGGGACCCATCTCCTCCGGGAGATCCCAGGGGAGGTAGCCCGCCCACGCGGCGCCCATGCGCGCCGCGAGCCCCTCGGCCGAGGGGGAGAAGTGGGTGAACACGGCCTGGAGCGCGGGACGCCGCCGATGCAGCGCCTCGAGGACGGCCCTGGCCTGGAGCCCTTCCCCCACCGAAGGAGCGTGCAGCCACGCGCCGGGCCGCGCCCGGTCTCGCTCCGAGCGGGCCCACGCCACCATCCCCCGCAGGGACGCGCTCCTCCCGACGATGCCGCGGCACGCCTTGGACGTGCCCCGTTGCAGGGTGGGGGCCGCAGCCCGGAGCAGGCGCTGGACCGAGCGGTAGAGGAGGGCGACGGCCATGGCCCGAGGATAGACCCCGGGGTCCCGTCCCGGAAGGCCGCGGGGACCCGTAGATTGCCTGACGGGAACGGGCGCCGGCCCGGCCGGACGGCTTCCGCTCGGAAGACTGCGGCTGCGGCGTCCGTACCCTGGAGGTACGCACGCGCGCACCATCTCCCCGGAGAAGATCATGGGCTCCATCATCGTCGCCATCTTCGCCATCCTCCTCGGCGCCGCCATCCGCGGCCTGGGGCCAAGCCTGGGCAAGCAGGCCTTCGCCGGATCCACGCGCCTGGTGGGCCACGGGTTCATGGGCGCCGGCGTGCTCCTGGCCCTCGCCAACACCGTGACGGTGATCTCCGTGGGGGAGGTGGGGATCCAGCACTTCCTCGGGAACATCTCCCCGAGCGCGCTCGACCAGGGCGTGCACCTCATCAACCCCCTGGCCAGCGTGGAGAAGATGTCCACCCGCGAGCAGAGCTTCCCCTCCGACGGGAGCGTGGAGCGCATCGACGCCCAGACCAGCGAGCAACTCAACGTGGCCATGGAGGTATCCCTCCTCTACCGCATCGATCCGGGCACCGCCCCGGACCTCTACCAGCGCATCGGCTCCGAGGATCAGATCAAGAACCGCATCGTCATGAACTCGATCAGGAACGGCGTGCGCGACGCGGTGGCGACCAAGTCCATCAACGAGATCTTCTCTCCCAACCGGCGCGAGCTCGCCGACGAGATGAAGCAGGCCATCCAGGCCAAAGCCGGGGACCGCATCGACGTCCTGGACGTCTTCGTCCGCGACGTGCAGGCGCCCCCCCTGGTCCGCCAGGCCATCGAGGAGAAGCTCCAGCGCGAGCAGCAGGTGGCCGCCGAGCGCTTCCAGACCGAGATCATCCAGGAAAAGGCCCGCCAGCAGACCGAGCAGGCCAAGGGCATCGCCGAGGCTCAGCGCATCATCTCCCAGGGCCTCACGCCGCAGTATCTGACCTTCTACTACATCGAGCAGCTCGCCAAGCTGCCGGCCGGCTCTGTGGTGTACGTGCCGACGGAAGGGGGCGTGCCGCTCATGCGGCCCGTGGGCGGAGGCGCGCGATCGCATGACGCGGCGCCGCGTCCTCCGCGCCGCCCTTCTGGCAGGGGCCCTCGCCGTGGGGGCCCTCGCGTGGGCGTGCTCCCCGGTGTACGTCATCAAGGCAGGGATCGCCGAGGCGAAGATCCTCCGGGCCCGGCGGCCCATCCCCGAGGTGGTGGCGGACCCCGCCACCGACGCCGACACCAGGGGGAAGCTGGCCTGGGTGCTGGAGGCACGCGCGTTCGCCGTGGAGCGGATGGGGATCGACGCCGGCGACGCCTACACCATGTACACCCGCCTGGACCGGGACACCCTCGCGCTGGTCCTGTCCGCGGCCGAGCGGGACCGGCTGGTGCCCAAGACCTGGTGGTTCCCGGTGGTGGGGCGGGTGCCCTACAAGGGATTCTTCGACACGGACGACGCCCTTTCCGCACAAGCCGGCCTCGAGGGCAAGGGGTTCGACACGTACCTGCGGCCCACCGCGGCGTTCAGCACCCTCGGGTGGTTCAACGACCCCATCCTCTCCACGGTGCTGCGCGCCGACGACGTGGACGTGGTGGAGACCGTCCTGCACGAGCTGTCCCACAACTTCCTCTTCGTTCCGGGCCAGGTGGGGTTCAACGAGAGCTTCGCCATGTGGGCGGGTCGGGTCGGGGCCATCGAGTTCTTCTGCACACGCCCGGGGAGCGGGCCGAACTCGGTGAAGTGCCTCCGGGCGCAGGCGCGCTGGCGCGACGAACAGCGCTTCAGCGCGTTCCTGGACGGGCTCGTCGACGAGCTCCGCGCCCTGTACGGATCCGAGGCCTCCCGGGAGGAGAAGCTCCGCCGCCGGGAGGAGAGCTTCGCTCGGGCGCTGGCGCGCTTCGACGCCGACGTGGTCCCCACGTTCGAGGAATCGGCGTACGGAGGGTTCCGGAGGACCCCCCTGAACAACGCCACCCTCCTGGGGCGGATCTTCTACTACCACCGCCTCCCCGACTTCCAGGCGCACCTGGAGCGGCACGGCGGGGACCTCAAGGCCGCCCTGGCCGGGCTCAAGGCCGGAGCAGGCACGGTGGAAGACCCCTTCGACCTCCTCCCCACGGGGTCCCCGGTGCCTTAGCTTGGGGCTTCGCCAAGCCCCCTGGAGCAGAGCCGCACCGAGCGTATGTCCAACGACGACAGAGAGGCCTACGTCCCCTCCCAGGTGGAGGAGAAGTGGCAGCGCCTCTGGGATGAGCGGGGCACCAACTCGTTCACCCCCGACGAGCTGAAGAACGCAGCCGACCCGTTCTACAACCTCATGATGTTCCCCTACCCCTCCGCCGAGGGGCTCCACGTGGGCAACATCTACGCGTTCACCGGGGCCGACGTGCACGGGCGATACCAGCGCCTGCTCGGTCGGGACGTCTTCGAGCCCATCGGATTCGACGCCTTCGGGATCCACTCGGAGAACTTCGCCCTGAAGCGCGGTGTCCATCCCATGGACCTCATCCCGTCGAACGTGGCCAACTTCACCCGGCAGCTTCGCCGCACCGGGGGGATGTTCGACTGGAAGCACACGGTGGATACCACCCACCCGTCCTACTACAAGTGGACGCAGTGGGTCTTCCTGCAGCTCTTCAAGGCGGGGCTGGCCGAGCGCAAGGAAGCGCCGGTGAACTGGTGCCCCTCCTGCATGACCGTGCTGGCCAACGAGCAGGTCATTGCCGGGGCGTGCGAGCGCTGCCAGACCGCGGTGGAGCAGCGCCGCATCGCCCAGTGGTTCTTCCACATCACCCGCTACGCCCAGCGCCTCCTGGACAACCTGGACACGCTGGATTGGTCCGAGAGCACCAAGGCCGCCCAGCGCAATTGGATCGGCCGGAGCGAGGGCGCGCGCCTGCGCTTCCCGGTGCTGGATTCCGGCGGCCGCGACAGCGGGACCTTCATCGAGGTCTACACCACCCGTCCGGACACGCTCTACGGCGCGACCTACATGGTGCTCGCCCCCGAGCACGCCCTCGTGGACCGGGTGACCGACGACGGGCACCGTCCGCCGGTCCTGGCCTACCGGGAGGAGGCGGCGAAGAAGGACCTGGTGGCGCGCCAGAAGGTGGACAAGACCAAGACCGGCGTGTTCACCGGCGGGTACTGCCGCAACCCGGTCACCGGCCAGCCCATCCCGATCTGGATCGCCGACTACGTGCTGACCGGCTACGGCACCGGTGCCATCATGGCTGTGCCCGGGCACGACGAGCGCGACTTCGAGTTCGCCGAGCAGTTCGAGCTCCCCATCGTGCGCGTGGTGGCCGGACCCGGCGATGGGCCCGACACGCCGCTGGCCGAGGCGTACGTGGGCGACGGCGTCATGGTCAACAGCGGCCCCTTGGACGGCCTCCCATGGGCCGAGGCCAAGGTGAAGATCATCTCGATGCTGTCCGGGCGCGGCCTGGGTGAGCCCGAGGTGAACTTCAGGCTGCGCGACTGGTGCATCTCCCGGCAGCGGTACTGGGGCCCGCCCATCCCCGTCATCCATTGCGACGCATGCGGCCCGGTGGCGGTCCCCGAGAAGGACCTCCCCGTTGTGCTGCCCCGGGTGGCGGACTTCAAGCCCGACGACAGCGGGGTCAGCCCCCTCGCCCGGTTGGCCGACTGGTTCCGCACCACGTGCCCGGAGTGCGGCGCTCCCGCCCGCCGGGAGACCGACGTCTCGGACACGTTCCTGGACAGCGGCTGGTACTTCCTGCGCTACCCGTCCACCGACTTCGCCGACCGCCCCTTCGATACCGCCATCACGTCGAAGTGGCTTCCCGTGGACGCGTACATCGGCGGCAACGAGCACGCCGTGCTCCACCTGCTCTACTCCCGCTTCCTCACCATGGTGCTCCACGACCTCGGGCACGTGGGGTTCGAGGAGCCCTACAGGACCTTCCGGGCCCACGGCCTCATCATCGCCGAGGGCGCGAAGATGTCGAAGAGCAAGGGGAACGTGGTGGTGCCCGACCCCATCATCGAGGAGTACGGAGCCGACACGTTCCGCACGTACCTCATGTTCCTGGGGCCCTTCGAAAGCGGCGGCGACTACCGCCAGGAGGGGATCCAGGGGCCCTTCGGGTTCCTGCACCGCCTCTTCGACACGGTGCTGTCCGCCGGGGACGGCCAGCCGGACCCGAACATCGAGCGCAAGCTGCACCGCACCATCAGGCAGGTGACCGAGCAGCTCCGCGACCTGCAGTACAACACCGCCGTCGCCGCCATGATGGAGTACCTGAACGCGGTCCGCTCCGGCGGGCGGCGGGCGGCGCGCTCCGAGGTGGAGCCGCTGGTCACGCTGGTGGCTCCGTTCGCTCCGCACCTCGCCGAGGAGCTCTGGGAGCGGCTCGGACACACGGAGAGCATCTTCGACGGCGCCAACTGGCCGGCGTACGACGAGGCCAAAACCGTGGACGACGCCGTGAACATCGCCGTGCAGGTCAACGGCAAGCTCCGCGGCACCGTCCAGGCGGCCAAGGGCGCGGGCGAGGCCGACGTGGTGGAGCTGGCCCGCAACGACGGGAACGTCGCGCGACACCTCGTGGGGGTCACGGAGCGCAAGGTGGTCTTCGTCAGGGATCGCCTGGTCAACTTCGTCGTGTCATGACCGAGATCGAGCGCCTGGCGGTGGATGCCGTCCGCGTCCTCTCCATGGACGCGGTGCAGAAGGCCCACTCGGGTCATCCGGGCACGCCCATGGCTCTTGCGCCCATGGGCTACGTTCTCTTCCACCGCCACCTGCGCCACAACCCCGCCAATCCGGCGTGGCCGGACCGGGACCGGTTCGTGCTGTCGGCGGGACACGCCTCCATGCTCCTCTACTCGCTCCTGCACCTGAGCGGGTACGGCGTGTCCGTGGACGACCTCCGCGCTTTCCGCCAGTGGGGCTCCCGCACGCCGGGGCACCCGGAGCACGGCCACACTCCGGGCATCGAGTGCACCACGGGCCCCCTGGGCCAGGGCGTGGCCATGTCGGTGGGGATGGCGCTGGCCGAGCGCTGGCTCGCCGCCCGCTTCAACCGCCCGGGCCACGACCTGGTCAGCCACTTCACCTACGCGCTCTGCTCGGACGGGGACCTCATGGAGGGGATCTCCCACGAAGCCGCCGAGCTGGCGG